>DATCIC010000356.1:0-7251 GCA_036508025.1 Rhodoferax sp.
AACAGTTACTCATTTATGTAGCCTCAGCTTAGAACCCGGCTGATGGACGACGCAAACATGCATTCGCATTGATTTTCCAGTATCGCGACCTTCCCTTCGTTGTCAAAAGTCACATACAGGTCCTGGGCCTTCTGGGTAGCACTTCAAATTCGTAAACTGTGTAGCAGAAAAGGAAAAAGCCGTTGCAAATCAATGATTTACAACGGCTTTGCCTTGTTTTGGCGGAGCGGACGGGACTCGAACCCGCGACCTCCGGCGTGACAGGCCGGCATTCTAACCAACTGAACTACCACTCCTGGTAGCGGCAACATTCACTCTTTCGAGTCAAGTCGTCTGCTCTTGCGAACTGACTGTTACCAACTTGCGCTTCGTTCATCTCATGATGAATCTGGCGACCCCACGGGGATTCGAACCCCGGTACCTACCGTGAAAGGGTAGTGTCCTAGGCCTCTAGACGATGGGGTCATAACCTTTGGACTTCCGTCTCAACTTGCAAGGCTTTTCAGCCTCACTTCAGAAATTTTGGTGGAGGTAAGCAGGATCGAACTGCTGACCTCTTGCATGCCATGCAAGCGCTCTCCCAGCTGAGCTATACCCCCTAAACCGCAGATTACTTTTTCAAGTATTCTTAATTTCCAAGCCTCAAATTATAGCGTGAATAATCAGACTAAACGCAGACGGGTCAGCACTTTTTCTCTTTCACACAATTCAAGCACCGCATCCAGCGAGGGCGTATGGGCAGTGCCCATCACCAACACCCGCACCGGCATCGCAAGCAGCGGCATTTTAATGGCGCAGGCAAGCAGCACTTCTTTAATGCTGGCGGCAATCGACAGCCTATCCCAGTTGCAGCTGGCCAGTTTTTCAGCCAGCAGATTCAGCGCCGGTTTGATAGCATCCGTCACGTGCTGGCTCACCTCAGCCGGGTTGGGCATGACGTCGGCATAAAAAGCTGCCGCCCAATCCGCCAAAACCACCGTGGTGTCACAACGGTCTTTGAACAAGGCACAAATGCGGGGCAAGCGCTCATCGGCCTGAATGCCGCGCTTTTGCAATTGCGACTGCACCAAAGGTGCCAGTGCGTCATCGCTCATGACTTTGAGGTGCTGCGCATTGACCCAGCGCAGCTTGGCTTCGTCGAACTGCGCCGCGCTCTTACCCAGATGATCCAGGTTGAACCACTGCAGAAATTGTTCGCGGCTGAAAATCTCATCATCACCATGGCTCCAGCCCAGGCGCGCCAGGTAATTGACCATCGCGTCGGGCAAATAGCCTTCGTCACGGTACTGAGTCACCGGTTTGGCACCGTTGCGCTTGCTCATCTTTTCGCCCTGCTCATTGAGCACGGTGGGCAGATGGGCATAGACCGGCGGCTCCTTGCCCAGGGCTTTGAAGATGTTGATCTGACGCGGCGTGTTGTTGACGTGGTCATCGCCGCGAATCACGTGGGTGATGGCCATGTCAAGGTCATCCACCACCACGCAGAAGTTGTAGGTAGGCGTGCCGTCCGGGCGGGCAATCACCAGATCATCGAGTTCATCGTTGCTGATCTCGATGCGCCCCTTGACCTTGTCGTCCCACACCACCGAGCCACCCAGCGGATTTTTGAAGCGCAGCACCGGCTTCACGCCCTCCGGAATGGGCGGCAAGGTCTTGCCCGGCGCCGGGCGCCAGGTGCCGTCGTAGCGTGGTTTTTCTTTGGCGGCCATCTGGGCGTCACGCAATGCATCCAGCTCGGCCACACTCATGTAGCAGGGATAGACATGACCGGCCGCCTGCAGCTCGGCCAACACGGTTTTGTAGCGATCCATGCGCTGCATCTGATAGAACGGACCTTCGTCGTAGTCGAGCCCGAGCCAGGACATGCTTTCAATGATCACATCGACCGCAGCCTGGGTGGAGCGCTCCAGGTCAGTGTCTTCAATGCGCAAGATGAAATCGCCGCCGGTTGAACGCGCAAACGCCCACGGGTACAAGGCCGAGCGAATATTGCCGAGGTGAATGAAGCCGGTGGGAGACGGCGCAAAACGGGTGCGGGTTTTTTGTGTCATTTGTGTCATCAAAGGGTGTCCAGTCCGACCAGGCCACGCGCCAGGTCGGCTTTCAAATCGTCAACATGTTCCAGACCCACGGCAGCGCGAATCAGACCCTGACCGATGCCGGCGGCTTGGCGCTGTGCCTCGGTGATGCGGCCGTGCGAGGTGCTGGCCGGATGGGTGATGGTGGTTTTGGTGTCGCCCAGGTTGGCCGTGATGGAGCAGACCAAAGTGCTGTCAATCACGTGAAAGGCGTGTTTGCGGGCTTGTACCGGGTCGGCAGCCTGGACATCAAAGGACAGCACAGCGCCACCCAGACCCGACTGCTGCCGCATCGCCAACGCGTGTTGCGGGTGCGACGACAAACCGGGGTAATAGACCCGCGAGACCTGCGGCTGCGCCTGCAGCCAGGTCGCCAGCGCCAGCGCGCTATTGCTTTGGGCCTGCATACGGATCGACAGGGTCTCCATGCCCTTGAGCACCACCCAGGCGTTGAAGGCCGACAAGGTAAAGCCGGCGCTGCGCATCACGGGCAGGAATTTTTCATCGACCAGTTGCTGCGTGGTACACAAGGCACCGGCAATGACGCGGCCCTGGCCATCGAGGTATTTGGTACCGGAGTGGATGACGACGTCGGCGCCATAGCGAACAGGCTGCTGCAAGGCGGGCGAACAAAAGCAGTTGTCCACCGCCAACAGCGCACCTGCGCTATGCCCCACTTCGGCCAGGGCGGCAATGTCGCACACATCGGTCAGCGGGTTGGTGGGGGTTTCTGCAAACAGCAAGCGCGTATTGGGCTGCACCGCCGCTTGCCACTGCGCCACCTCGGTCTGCGAGACAAAGGTGCTTTGCACACCAAATTTTCCAAACTCACCGGCCAGCAGGCGCATGGTGGAGCCAAACACACTTTGAGAACAAATGACATGGTCACCAGCCTTGAGCAGCCCCATGCACAACAGCGTGATGGCGGCCATACCGCTGGACGTGCCAATGCAGGCCTCGGTGCCCTCCAGCGCGGCCAGGCGCATCTCCATGCTGGTCACGGTCGGGTTGCCAAAACGCGAATAGGTGTAACCCTCTTCTTCACCCGCAAACCGGCGCGCGGCCGTCTCGGCGTTGGGCTGCACGAAGCTACTCGTCAGGTACAGGGCCTCGGCGTTTTCACCGTACTGGCTTTTGTCCACGGCAGTGCGCACCGCCAAGGTGTCGGGGTGCAACTGTGCAGGCAGTTTTTTGACTGTCATGACTATTCCTCGTGATTGGGCAGCGCCAGGCGTGAATTGTCCTCGCCCGCTTCCTCGCCGCCGACCCGGCTGGCGTTCAGTCGGGCAATATCTTCCAGGGTGATGTCCCCGGTGACATAGACGCCGTCAAAGCAGGAGGCGTCGAAGTCCTTGATGCTGGGGTTGAGGGAACCAATGGCCTTCTTCATGCCATCGACGTCCTGGTAAATCAACGCATCGCATCCAATGATCTGACGAATTTGTTCCACCGTGCGGTTGTGCGCCACCAGTTCCTCTGGCGTGGGCATGTCGATACCGTACACGTTGGGGTAGCGCACCGGCGGCGCGGCACTCGCCATATAGACTTTGCGCGCACCGGCATCGCGCGCCATCTGCACAATCTCTCTAGAGGTGGTGCCGCGCACGATCGAGTCGTCCACCAGCAGCACATTGCGGCCCTTGAATTCGCTGGCGATTACATTGAGCTTTTGGCGCACCGATTTTTTCCGCACCGACTGCCCCGGCATGATGAAGGTACGCCCGACATAACGGTTTTTCACAAAACCCTCGCGGTACGGCAAACCCAGCAACTGCGCCAGTTGCGCCGCACTCGGGCGGCTCGATTCGGGGATCGGGATCACGACATCGATCTCGTTCGGCGGCACCGTCGAGATCACTCGCTTGGCCAGCGTTTCACCCAGATTCAGACGTGCCTGGTAGACCGAAATGCCATCCATCACCGAATCCGGCCGCGCCAGATAAACATATTCAAAAATACACGGGCTGAGCACCGGATGCTCGGCGCACTGCTCTGCGTGCACGGTGCCCTGCAGGTCGATAAACACCGCCTCGCCCGGGGCAATGTCGCGCTCAAACTTGTGCGAGGTGCCTTCCAACGCCACGGACTCACTGGCCAGTATCACGGTGCCGTCGCCGCGCCCGATGCACAGTGGACGAATGCCAAACGGGTCACGAAAAGCCAGCACGCCATGGCCGGCAATCATGGCAATCACGGCGTATGAGCCCTTGATGCGCTTGTGCACTTTGCGCACGGCGGCAAACACATCACGCGCACGCAACGGCAAACCACGCGTGGTTTCGCCCAGTTCATGGGCCAACACATTGAGCAGCACCTCGGAGTCGCTGTCGGTGTTGATGTGGCGGTGGTCATTGCTGAACAGCTCGGCTTTGAGGGCGTGCGCGTTGGTCAGGTTGCCGTTGTGCACCAGCACAATGCCAAACGGCGCGTTGACGTAAAACGGCTGCGCCTCTTCTTCGCTGAACGCATTGCCCGCGGTCGGGTAGCGCACCTGGCCGAGTCCGCAATTGCCCGGCAGCGAGCGCATGTTGCGGGTGCGAAACACATCACGCACCATGCCTTTGGCCTTGTGCATGAAGAACTTGCGCTCCTGCTGCGTCACGATGCCAGCGGCATCTTGCCCGCGGTGCTGTAACAGCAACAGGGCGTCATAAATAAGTTGATTGACAGGGGCGTTGCTGACAACACCAACGATTCCACACATAGTAGTTTTCCGATCAGTTCAGGACAAGGCTCGTACCGGCGGCATCACACCTTCTTGGCAGGCGCATCATGTCGGTAAATACTTTGCAAATTCTTGCGGCAACACGGGCTTCAAGCCTTTGAGCGTCACCAGGGCCAGGTCGGCACCCACCGACTTCTGCCACCGGGGGTCGGATTTTAGAGGTGTCATTGTTATCACCACCGTGGCCAACAACAACAACAACACACCGCGCACCAGGCCAAACACAGCACCCAGCGTCCGATCCGCAGGCCGCAGGCCGACGGCGGAAAAAAGTTTTTGCGCCAGGCTGGCCAACAGACTGCCCACCAGCACCGACAGCACAAACACCACGATAAAAGCCACGGCGTAACGCACCGCTTCGCCCGAGCCGGACATGGGCAGCCTGGGCGCGAGGTCCGGCGCCAACCACTGCGCCACCATGAAGGCGGCCACCCAGCTCAGCAATGAAAACACCTCGTAAATCAAGCCACGCCAAGCGCCTAGCAACAAAGAGGCCAGCAACACCCCGCCAAAGATCCAGTCGAGCGCAAGCATGGCGGGCGATACAAGCGTGCGATGGCGCTTACAGCGTCAGCACGGCGGCGGGCAAATCAAGCTTTTTGATCTTTTCTACTGCCTTAGCCGCCTCAGCCTTGGTGCCAAAGGGACCGACGCGAACGCGAGTCCGATCCCCGTCTTTGGTCTTGGCCACATGGGTGTAGGTCTTGAGACCTGCATGCTCAACCTTGAGCCGCACTTCACGCGCACGCGCTGCGTCGGCAAAAGCACCAATCTGCACCACAAAGCGGGCCTCGCTCGCGGCGGACTTGGCACCAGGCGGGCTGGCCAAGCTTTTGCCATCAAGCAGCGCCTGCGCCTTGGCGGCGTCATCGGCCTGGACCGCAGCTTTGGCAAGCGGCTTGTCATCGGCCTTGATCGCGGCGGGCTCAGGCAGCGGGCGGCTCAGCTTCGGCCCTTCATTTGCTACTTTTTTAGTAGCTAGGTTAGCATATTCCACGGGGGCTAGAGCCTCTTTTTGCTCTATATTGGGCACACTGGCAGCCATTGCAGGCGGCGCAACGGTGGGCTCGGAGGCAAGCGATACCGCAGGCGCCGGGATGCTCAGAGGCAACACCTTGTTCTTGTCTGGAATTTCTATCGGCGTGTCCACCGCAACCGGTCGCGGCTGCTTGTCAAACAGAAGCGGAAAACCAATCACGCCCAGCAACACCAACACGGCCGCACCCAACAGACGGTACTTGGCGCGCTTGCGCATCACCTCGACGCTCTCTGACGGCGCTGGCGCGGCAGACTTGTCATCGCTGCCCTTGCGTAACTTGAAAAAAGCCATGGTGTGGAGGGTTTAGATATTCAACGGCTGGGCAGGTGTTGGGCGTCAAGACGGGGCACGCCGTCCTTCAAAATACCGCCCACGGTGTAAAACGACCCAAAGACGACAATTCTATCAGTGGGGTCAGCAGCGCTGATGGCGGCCTGCAGGGCTTGCTGCGGGTCGACGTAAACGGCAGCGCTGGCGTCTTTGCGCGTGTTATGGGCTTGCCATTGGCGCAACAAGGCATCCGCAGGTTCGGCACGGGGGGTCGGCAAATCGGTGAAATACCACTTATCAACCAAGGGATTGATCCGGGCCAGCATCAAAGCCACGTCTTTGTCCGCCATCGCGCCAAAAACAGCGTGCGTGGTCGGGAAGTAGCCCATCGCGTCCAGGTTGGCCGTCAGCGCCGCCACCGCATGCGGGTTGTGCGCCACGTCCAGCACCAGCGCCGGTTGGCCCGGCACAATCTGGAAGCGCCCCGGCAGTTCGACAAATGCAAAGCCACTGCGCACCGCCTGCGCCGTCACCGGCAGGCGCTCACGCAGCGCCGTCAAGGCCGCCAGCACACCAGCGGCATTGACCAACTGGTTGGCCCCGAGCAGCGCCGGGTAGGCCATGCCGCTGTAGCGCCTGCCGCGCCCGGCCCAGGCCCACTGCTGCCGGTCACCCGACACATTGAAGTCGCGCCCGACTTGCCACAGGTCAGCACCGACTTCGAGCGCCCGGTCCAGCACGCTTTGCGGGGGCATCGGGTCACTCACCACGACCGGGCGGCCGGTGCGCATGATGCCCGCCTTCTCATAGCCAATGGCCTCGCGGTCTGGCCCCAGGAGCGCCATGTGGTCAAGGTCCACGCTGGTGATGATGGCGCAGTCGGGCTCGATGATGTTGACCGCATCAAGCCGCCCGCCCAGGCCCACCTCCAGAATCACCACGTCCAGGCCACTGTGGCTCATGATGTCCAGGATCGCGAGCGTTGAAAACTCGAAATAGGTCAGCGATATTTCAGCCTCATTTTGGCACCTGGCCCTTTCCACGCTTTCGAAAGCAGCTACCAATTGTGAAGCATCAACCGGCTCGCCCAGCAGCCGCAAGCGCTCCTCAAAATGCACCATATGCGGCGAGGTGTAGAC
>DATCIC010000357.1:0-2262 GCA_036508025.1 Rhodoferax sp.
GGGGTGGACGGTGTTTTTTATGCCCGCATCCGTGATCGCTACATCATGACCGGCGGCGAACTGGGCAAAATTGCCGGCGCTACGCCGTTTAGAACCGGCGAGTTGCTGGGGGCTTGAGCCTTTTTTTGTTCCCTGCCTACCCAACCCATTTGTCCATGACCACTTCCACCCTCAAACTCCAGGCAGAAAACATTCACAAACGCTTCGGCAGTGTCGAGGTACTCAAAGGTGTATCGCTGACCGCCCATGCCGGTGACGTGATCAGCATCATCGGCAGTTCAGGGTCCGGCAAAAGCACGTTTTTGCGCTGCATCAACCTGCTGGAAAAACCGCACCAGGGCCGCATTGTGGTGGCCGGCGAAGAGCTCAAGCTGGTGCCGGGCGCCAATGGCGAGCTCAGTGCCTCCGACCCCAAACAGCTGCAGCGCATGCGCACCAAGCTGGCCATGGTGTTCCAGCATTTCAACCTGTGGGCGCACATGACGGTGCTGCAAAACATCATCGAAGCGCCCGTGCATGTGATGGGTGTGCCCCGCGACGAGGCCGTGGAGATTGCGCGCAAATACCTCAAACGGGTCGATCTGGCCGGCATGGAAGACCGCTACCCGGCGCACATGAGCGGCGGCCAGCAGCAGCGCGTGGCCATTGCCCGCGCGCTGGCGATGGAGCCCGAAGTGATATTGTTTGACGAACCCACCAGTGCGCTTGACCCCGAGCTGGTGTCCGAGGTGCTCAAAGTCATGAAGACCCTGGCGCTGGAGGGTCGCACCATGGTGGTGGTGACGCATGAAATGGGCTTTGCGCGTGAGGTAGCCAACCACCTGATCTTCTTGCACAAGGGGCTGATCGAGGAAGAAGGCAAGCCGGCGCTGGTACTGGCCAACCCAAAAAGTGAGCGACTGGCGCAGTTTTTGTCAGGCAGCCTGAAGTAAGCAAACGATGAATTGGTTGTACACCGCCATCGCTCTGCCCCTGCCCGGGTTTGCCCGCTGCGGCATTGACCTGTATTTGTGTGATGCCGGTGAGCGCTACCTGGCCAGCTACTTTGACCCCGGTCGGGTGCAACAGCATCTGGGTGACTGCACGGCGGCGGCGGCGACCATCCAGGCACAACTGGCCTAAATCCACCATGCAGCCCAAGCCACCGGACCGCTTGCGACGACGCCTCCTGGCCACCGGCCTGGGTGCCGCGCTGTCGCCCTGGCCAAGCCTGGCGCAAACCAGCGCAACACCCCTGCTGCAGCGACGCGTGCTGCAGGCGCCACGCGATCTGGGCAGCCACCCCAACTACGCGATTGAGTGGTGGTACCTGACCGGCTACGCCAGTTCGGGCACGCGGGAATTTGGCTTTCAAGTCACCTTCTTTCGCTCGCGTGTGCCGGCCACGCAGGCGATGCGTTCGCGCTTTGCGGCCAGGCAACTCATCTTTGCCCATGCGGCGGTGACGGATGTGCAGGGAAAGAAGCTCTGGCACGACCAGCGCATTGCCCGCGCGTCAGGCGCCGCCGATATCGATCTTGCAGCCGCCAGCGCCACTGACACTGAGCTGCGTTTGCGCGACTGGTCGCTCAAGCGCGAGGCGGTCCTTGCTGCGCCGCTGGCCAAGCCCGGCGTCAACGCTGGGGCAGGCCTGCGTTCACGCTACCGCGCCCATGTCGCGGGCAATGACTTCCAATTGGACTTGCAGTGCACCGAAACGCAAGGCTGGCTCTTGCAGGGCGACAGCGGCTTGTCGCGCAAAGGTCCCCAGGCAGCGCAGGCGAGCTACTACTACAGCTTGCCGCAAATGGCGGTGAGCGGCCAGATCACGCTGCAGGGCCAGAAATTTTTGCTGGACGCCAGCGCGCGCCACGCGGCCTGGCTCGACCATGAATGGAGTCAGTCGCTGCTGCCGCGGCAAGCGGTGGGCTGGGACTGGATTGGCATGAATCTGCTGGATGGCAGTGCGCTGACCGTGTTTCGTTTGCGCGACGCGGCGGGCAAGTCCGTCTGGGCCGGCGGCTCGTTTCGCCCGCCCGCTACCGGTGCGCCAACCCAGGCCTTTGCACCCGGTGAGGTGGTGTTTGAGCCGCTGCGTTATTGGCGCAGCCCGGTAACACAGGCGCGCTACCCGGTGGAATGGCAGGTACGCACACCGGTTGCGGTCTACCGCGTCCAAGCCCTCATCGACGATCAGGAACTCGACAGCCGAAACTCCACCGGTGCGGTTTACTGGGAAGGCTTGAGCGAGCTGATGGACAGCCAGGGCAGACCAGTCGGGCG
>DATCIC010000358.1:0-15663 GCA_036508025.1 Rhodoferax sp.
GGCTACACCGTCAACTTTCCCATCGGCCTGTACTCCAAAAAGGTCAAGCGCCTGGAGGACCTGAAAGAAGGTGCCAAGTTCGGCATCCCCAACGACCCGACCAACGGCGGACGCGTGCTGCTGGTGCTGCAAGACAAAGGCCTGATCAAGCTCAAACCCGAAGCCGGTCTGAAAGCCACGCCGCTGGACGTGATCGACAACCCCAAGAAGCTGAAGTTTGTCGAGCTTGATGCGGCGCAACTGCCGCGTTCGCTGGACGACCTGGACGCCTCGGCCATCAACACCAACTATGCCCTGTCAGCGGGCCTGCAGCCCAACCGCGATGCCATCGCCCAGGAAAGCGCCAAAAGCCCCTACGTCAACCTGATTGCCGTACGTGAGCAGGACCAAACCAAACCTTGGGTAGCCAAGCTGGTCAAGGCCTACCAGTCAGAAGAGGTTCGAAAATTCGTGCAGACCGAGTTCAAGGGGGCCGTGCTTGTCGGGTTTTAGGAAGTATTTGCCTCTAACCCCGTGTGGCATGCGCAAGCAGCGCCTTTTTGAATAGCACATCGACAGATTGATCCATGAACTTCCAGCAACTCAAATCAGTGCGCGAGACCGTGCGCTGCGGCTACAACCTCACCGACGTGGCGGCCATGCTCTACACCTCGCAACCCGGGGTGAGCCGGCAGATTCGCGAGCTTGAAGAGGAGCTGGGGGTGGATATTTTTGTGCGCGCCGGCAAACGTCTGACCGGTTTGACGGCGCCAGGTGCTGCCTTGCTGCCTATCGTGGACCAGCTGCTGCTGGGCGCTGACAACCTCAAGCGCGCCGGACAAGACTTCAATTCGCGCCTAGACGGACCTCTCACCGTGGCCGCTACGCACTCGCAGGCGCGCTACGCCTTGCCCCATGTGGTGCGCGACTTTCGCGAGAAATTCCCCAAAGTGACGCTGCACCTGCATCAGGGATCGCCCAAGCAAATTGCCGAGATGCTGATCTCTGGCGAGGCCGATATTGGCGTGGCCACCGAGGCACTGGCGCACTACCCACAGCTGGTCACGCTGCCGTGCTACCGCTGGACCCACAGCATCGTGGTGCCGCCAAACCATCCGCTGCTGGCACACAGCGAGCCGGTGACTTTGCAGCAATTGGCCGAGTACCCGCTCATTACTTACAACCAAGGCTTTACCGGGCGCTCCCATATTGACAATGCGTTTGAGCGAGAGGGATTGCACCCCGATGTGGTTCTCACCGCCATGGATGCCGACGTGATCAAGACTTATGTGGAGCTTGGCATGGGGGTGGGCATCATCGCCTCCATTGCCTTGGACCCGGAGCGCGACACCGCTTTGCGCATGTTGGACGCACGCCATCTGTTTGAAATCAACCTGACGCGCCTCGCGATACGTCGTGGCACCTGGCTGCGCGGCTACGCCTACGGTTTCATCGAAACCTTTGTGCCCACACTCAACCGCCTTGCGGTTGACAAGGCGGTGAGCCAACTGGCGTTGGCCGAGGACTAATTCGGATTCAACCCACGACCACTGCGACTTCATCGATTGGCCACCAAAATCAGACACGGCTCAACCATTCAATCCACCAAATAAGTCAATACGCAAAGCTTCGCGGCGCTCTGGTTCATATTATTTTTTACAGAAGGCAATATTCATGAAATTCAAACTCAATTCGATGACACGACGGTCCGCCGTAGTCTCGCTGGTGGCGTTGGCCACCGTTGGTGTGCAGGCGCAGGCTGCGCGCTCCGACACCTTGCGTATCGGCTACCAAAAGTCATCGACACTGATCACCATACTCAAGAAGCGCGGCACTCTGGAGCAGTTGCTTGCAGCGCGTGGCATCAAGGTGAGTTGGCACGAATTCTCCAGTGGCCTGCCGCTGCTGGAAGCACTGAACCTTGGCAATGTGGATTTCAGTGCAGACGTTGCCGATACGGTCCCGGTGTTTGCCCAGGCCGCTGGCGCCAAGCTGACCTATGTCGCACAGGAAGCCCCCTCGCCTTCTGCGCAGGCCATTGTGGTGCGCGATGAGTCGCCAGTGCGCAGCGTGGCGGATCTCAAGGGTCGCAAGATCGGATTCGCCAAGGGTGCGGGTGCACACTTTTTGCTGCTGGCTGCGCTGGAGCGTGCAGGCTTGTCAATCAAAGACATCGAGCCGGCCTATCTGGCGCCTGCTGATGCGCGTGCCGCCTTCGAAAAAGGTGCTATTGATGCCTGGGCCATCTGGGATCCGTTTCTCTCAGCCGTTCAAAACCAGAGTGCCGTACGCATCATCGCCGACGGTCGCGACATCGCCTCATACCAACGCTACTATCTGGCCTCAACGCCGTACGCCCAGGCGCACCACGACGTGTTGAGCGATATCTACCTTGAGCTCAAGAATGCGGGTGTCTGGGTCAAGCAAAGCCCCAAGGAGGCGGCCACCTTGCTATCGGGCGTCTGGGGGCTCGATGCCGCCATCATTGAACAGGCCAACGCACACCGCAGTTACGTGGTGCGTCAGGTCGTCCCTGCGGCATTGACCGAGCAACAACGAATTGCAGATGCATTTTTTGCCGAAAAGCTGCTTCCCAAGAAGATCAATGCGCAGGATGTTGTCCTCTTCAAGCCCGCTGCATCCTGAGCATTTCAGATCACTTTAAAGCCGTGTGTGCCATCCCGCTCTAGTTGTTCAACCAAGCCATACTCCCAATCCAGATACGCCTGCATGGCTTCATGCGGGTTGTGGGTGCCTTCGTAGGGGCGGCGGTAACGGCTGGCGCCTGGCGCGGAAACAGGCGCCTCTGGCTGGCCGGTTTCACTGAAGTCTGCTGCTGACGCGCCCTCGAGCACCCACACATCCCAGCCCATTTGGGCTAGCCATGAGGCGCTCATGTTGTCACGCACGCCCTGCCGGTCAGCCAACACCATTCGGGCACCGCGCACCGGTGCAGCGTCATCGGTCTCTTGCACCAACTGACCGCCGGGTGCGCTGCGAAAACCCACGAGGTGGCCTGCTGCAAATTCCTCGGGTGTACGTACGTCAAACAAATAAGTGGTGCGTTGGCTCTCTGCGGCAAAACGGGTCAAGTCTGCCGGTTGGGCACGCTTGACACCGGCCCGGTCAGCCACGCCACGGGCTTGCTGCACGGCCTCAAGACGCTGTTGATTTGACACCGCCGTGAAGCGGCGACTGGCTCCGTGATCGAGCGAGAGTCCTGCCAGCGTCCAGCCGATCGTGCCATTGCGCAAGGCCGCAACGGGATTGGGAATACCGGCATTGATCAGCGATTGCGCCCCCATGATGCTGCGGGTACGGCCCGCGCAATTGACAATGATGCGGGTGGCCGGGTCAGGTGCCAGGGCGCGCGCACGCAGCACCAGTTCGGCACCCGGCACGCTGACTGCGCCGGGAATGCTCATGGTCTGATACTCGTCAAAGCGCCGAGCATCGAGTACCACCACATCGACTTGCCGATCCAGCAGCGCACGGACCTCTTGGGCTGACAGTGAAGGCGTATGGCGTCTGGCTTCAACCAATTCACCGAAAGCCTTGCTGGGCACGTTGACATCTTTGAAAATCTCACCCCCGGCGCTGCGCCAACCGGCCAAGCCGCCGTCCAGCAGGCAGACTTGGATGTAGCCCATGGGCTGGAGCACATCCCTCGCAGCTTCGGCCAGGCCTTCGCCATGGTCGTACAACACGATCAGGGTGTCTAGGCGCGGAATCCGGCTGCGTGCCACTGACGCCAGGCTGCCAAGCGGCAGATTGGCGGCAAATAGCGGGTGCGCCTGGGCGAAAACATCTTCTTCGCGCACGTCGATCAGCGCGATCTCGATGCCTGTCAACAAAGCCTGGCGGACATCCTGAAAGGTTTTTGAAGACGCAGGGGCCTTCACAGCGTGTATTGACATAAATTCATTGCGGTTGGGTTGGTGTTATTTGCGCAGCACATCAAGTCAAGGTGCAGTCTGGTTCTAGCATCGGCTCAAGGAGCTTCAGGCGCTGAACCTTGCCTGACGGCCCGCGCGGCAATTCGCTGACAAAGCGAATCACCTTGGGGGTCTTGTAGCGCCCCAGTTGACAATGGCAAAAGTCGCGCAGCTCAGCCTCGGTCAAATTCTGACCGCAGCGCAGCACCACGCAGGCCATGATGTCTTGCCCGTAGTGGACATCGGCAATACCGACCGACGCCGCTTCCAGCACAGCCGGGTGGCGCAGCAGGGCTTCAT
Organism: Rhodoferax sp.; assembly: GCA_036508025.1. Taxonomy (GTDB): domain Bacteria; phylum Pseudomonadota; class Gammaproteobacteria; order Burkholderiales; family Burkholderiaceae_C; genus Rhodoferax. Next base: position 4,215 of record DATCIC010000358.1, read on the forward strand.
CAATTTCGCGCGGAGCAATGTTCTCGCCCCCTTTGATGATCAACTCCTTGATGCGACCGGTGACAAAAAAGAAACCGTCGCTGTCGCGGTAGCCCAGATCACCGCTGCGCAGCCAGCCGTCCGGCGTGAAGGCAGCTTGGGTGACTGCGTCATTTTTGTAATAACCTTGCATGACATGCAGACCACGGACCGTGATTTCGCCGATTTTTCCATCGCCCACAGGGGCCAGGTCGGCGTCAACAATGCGCGCCTCGCCGCCCGACGCCAGGCCGACCGAACCCGGCTTGCGCTGGGCCGCAGCCAAGGGATTCGAGAACGAAGGGGCCGCCGTTTCGGTCAAGCCCATGGTCTCGATGATGCCAATCCCAAACTGCTGCTCAAAAGCATGCAGCTGCGCAGGTGGCAAGGCAGCCGATGCCGAGCGACAGAATCGGATCGAGCGGGTTTGTTCTAGATCAGGTAGTGCAACTTCGAACAAATAGGAAATCATGGTCGGCACCACGTTGAGCCAGGTGCATTGGTGCTCGGTCGCTTGCAACCAGAACCGTGTGCTGGAAAACTTGGCGGGCAGCACCAGGCTGCCGCCATGCGCCAAGGGGGCGAGCATGGTCACGACGAACGCATTGACGTGGTAGAGCGGCAGCACGGCAAGTACGCGGTCAGCGCTGCCCAGCGCATGCTCGGCGCTGATCGCCAGCGCATTGGCCACCAGGTTCGATTGACTGAGCATCACGCCCTTGGGCAAGCCGGTGGTGCCAGAGGTGTACATCAGCAGTGCCAGAGCTTCAGCCGGTGGCGCTGAAATCTGGGTCGCGGACAGTTCAATGGCTGGCACTGTGCTGGCATCCGGCGCTATGACCACAAGTGCAATCCTGCGCCCGATGCCGCTTAGCATGACGCGCACAGCGGGCTCCAAGTCGGCGCTGACCAGCACCAGTTTGCAATCGCTGTGATTGAGCACATAGTGCATCTGATCCGGCTGGGCCAACAGATTGATGGGGTTGACACACCAGCCACCCTGCATGGCACCCAGAAGGAGTTGCAGGGTCATCAAGCCATTGGGCATGATCAGCGAGACCGTGTCGCCCGGCGCCAAACCATGGCTGCGAAACAGTGCGTTGACACGGCGACAGGAGCGCGCCAGTTCACCAAAACTCAGTTGTTGATGAGCTTCAGCGTCGATCACGTAAACCGCGTCAGGGCGTTGTTGGGCGTTGTGCTCAATCAGTGCGTGGACGGTGCGAGGTACTGCGCTCATGACTTGCCAAACTTCGCAAAAAAAGCACCAAAAATATCGTCTTCACTCGGTTCACGCAACGCAATCGGCCGCGAGATGCGCGTGATGTTCAGGTAGTGCCGATAGTTCAGGTTGTCCGAGAAGTTGTTCTTGCCCCAGGTGCCACAGCCCATGGACAGAGAAAACGGCAGACCGTTGTCAAAGCTGCCACCCGTGGCGATGCAATGCGCCTGGTTGACGATCACTCTACAGACCGGCAACGTCAGCCCGAGCCACAGCGCCCGCTCAGACACCGCGCTATGCAGGCCAACCGAGTGGCCGGCGCCTTGGTAGGCATAGAGGCGCTTGACAATATTCACGGCCTGGTCGAAGTCAGATGCCCGGTACAGCGTCAACACCGGGCATAACTTTTCACCTGAAAATGGATGGGTGTCACCAAAACCGTCCTCTTCCACCAGCAACAAAGTGGGCGAGCGGTTGGCAATTTCAATCAGTCCGGCAAGTTGCGCCACACGCTGGGCAGATTGACCAATGACTGCAGAGGAGAGCTTGCCTTGAGGCCACATCAGCGCTTGCAGCTGGGCTTTTTGGCTGCCGTTCAATAACACGGCACCTCTTGCCTGCAGCGCGGCAAGGAGTTGATCGTGCACCGAGTTCACAATCACCAGACTGTTTTCAGACGAGCAACTGGTGGCGTTGTCAAAGGTCTTGGAGCACAGAATGCGATCCGCAGCCAGGCGCACATCTGCGGTCTCATCGACGATGCCCGCCGCATTGCCCGCACCCACCCCAAAGGCCGGTGTGCCGCTGGCGTAAGCCTCTTTGACGTTGGCCTGCGACCCGGTGGCAACCACCAGATCACACTGGCGCATCAGTGCCATGGTGGATGCCTTGCTGACCGGAGCTGGCAACATTTGCACCAAGTCGTGCGGAGCACCTAGGCGGTCAAACTGGGTGTGGATGAACTCAATCAAGCGCGCGGCGGTCGCCCAGCCCTTGGGTGAAGGGGCCACGATCACGGCATTGCGGCCCTTGAGCGCATTGATGATTTTGTTGGCGGGTGTTGCACCCGGGTTGGTGGAGGGCGTGATGGCGCAAACCACGCCCACTGACCGGGCAATCTCGATGATGCCGTGGATTGCATCTTCCGCAATCACACCGACCGACTTGGCTCCCTGCAGGTCGCGCAACAACCCCAAAGTCTTGCGGTGGTTTTTGCGTATCTTGTCGCCGACGTTGCCAATACCGGTGTCGGCCACCGCCAGCTCGGCAAGCGCGCGGTTTCGCCCAGGCTCGAGCATGGCCCAACCGGCCGCTGCAACCAGTTCATCCACTCGCCTTTGGTCATAGTTTTCAGCCACACGCTGGGCAACGCGCGCTCGGGTGACAAGATTTGCGATTTGAATCTGGGTGTCGTTGGGAGTTTGGCTCGCGTTGGCGACTCTGAAGTGTGACAATTTCAATATCTTCCATTCTTCATGTTATTAGCCTCCAGCCCCCGTCCCACTTGCGTAAATAGCTATCATATTTGAAGCAGTCCAAACAGCCTGGCCGCATTGCCTTGGAGCAATTTATCCAGCGCGCTTTCCTTGAACCCCAGTCGCAGAAAGTCATCAATGCTTTGCCCAATCGGGCGAAACGGGTAAGACGACCCAAACAACAATTGATCACCTAGAAAACTGTTGGCCGCCTCCACATAAGCGCTGCTGCCCGCTTGAAACAGGTACATGTCGGGCACCAGGTGGACGTTGTCGTAGCGAAATGCCACGCCAATCGCCTGCTGCACGTTGGGCCAGTAGCCGTGGTAAACGACGATGGGCAGGTGGGGGAACGCCTGCGCCACCCGCGCCAGCGGAGCCGGATCGTTGAAGCGCAAATCGGGCGTGGTGGGGCCGCTCATCAGAAACACCGGCACCCCAAGCTGCGCGCACAGTTCATAGACCGGAAAGTACGCCAGATCGTCGGGGTGACGCGGCGGCGCACCAAAGCCGGGTTCCAGGTCGATGCCGGACAGTCCCAGCACCTGAATGGCACGCTGTACCTCAGCCAGCGCGGCGCGTTCGCCCTGCAACACCGGGTCAACCGCGCCAATGCCGATCAACTCAGGGTGACCGTCGACGATCTCGTGAATCAAGTCGTTGGGCAAGTGCTGGCCAGGTGTGTGGCGGCCCACCACAACAGCCCGGCTCAGGCCGGCTTCATGGACCTCGGTCAAAAAGCCCTCAGGTGTGCGTGAGCGCACAAAATGCGCATCGTCGCCCCGCGTGCCCACGCGGCGATTCAGCCAGCGCGCGGTGGCTTCACCTAGTGAACCTGGCGTAGCGCCAAAAAAGTCGTGCAGATAGGACGGGCGGCAGCGCATGTCGATGACGCGCGGGGCGCTGCTGAGTGCTGGCGCGAGCGGTGGAGTTGTGATTGCCGGGCTGGTCATACGGTGGTCTCTTGATGTTGCATGTTGGTGTCGCGGTCTGTCGGTCTATGAGTAGGACGTGGCAAACGGCGAGCGAATGTCAGACAAGAATTGCTGCGCCCGTGGATGTTCCGGTGCATTGAAAAAGTCGTGCGGTGTCGCGCGCTCCAGCACCTGGCCCGCGTCCATGAACAGCACCCTGTCGGCCACGTCGCGGGCAAAGCCCATCTCATGCGTGACCACCACCATGGTCATGCCGTCGCGCGTCAAACCCTTCATCACGGAGAGCACCTCACCCACCATTTCGGGGTCCAATGCGCTGGTGGGCTCGTCAAACAGCATCAGCGGCGGCTCCATCGCCAAGGCACGGGCAATGGCCACGCGCTGCTGCTGGCCGCCAGAGAGTTCCGTGGCGTAGGCATCGGCCTTGTGCGCCAGGCCGACCCGATCCAGCAAAGCAAGCGCTTGTTCGCGCGCTTGCTTCTTGGTCAGACCCCGCAGATGAATTGGTGCCAGGGTGCAGTTTTCCAGCGCAGTCAAATGTGGGAACAGGTTGAACTGCTGAAAGACAAAGCCGATGCGCGAGCGAAATGCGTTCACGTCCAGCCCATGCGCATGAATGTCTTGCCCATCAACCGCAATGCACCCACTGTGGATAGGCTCCAGCCGGTTGAGCGTGCGAATCAGGGTTGATTTTCCCGAGCCGGAGGGCCCGCAGACCACCACTACTTCGCCCTTGTTGACGGACTCGCTCAAGTCCACCAGTGCCTGGTAGGGGCCAAACCATTTGTTGACGTGTTCAAACTTGATCATGCGGGGACTCTTGCTGCGGGTTGGGCTTGTTCGCGCTGCGACAGGCGGCGCTCCAGCCCATAGGCCAGGCGCGACAGCCCAAAACAAAGGGCGAAATAAGTCAAGCCCAGGGTGAGGTATATCTGGGTCGGCAGGGTAAAGACCAGGGTGTTGATCTGCGTGGCAATGAAGGACACTTCCGCCAGCCCGATGATGTAACCCAATGAGGTTTCCTTGATGGTGGAAACAAACTGGTTCACCAGCGACGGCAGCATGTGGCGCAGCGCCTGAGGCAACACCACCAGCCGCATCGCGCCGAAATAACTCAGACCCAGCGAGCGGGCGGCCTCAATCTGTCCCTTGGGCAGGCCCTGGATACCGGCACGCACGATCTCGGCCAGGTAAGCAGCATCAAACACCACCAGGGCAATCAGCATGGTGGCGAATTGATCGGTTCTGACCCCAGTGATGCTGGGCAGAAAAAAGTAGGCCCAAAACACGACCATCAGCAGCGGGGTGCCGCGCACCACAAACACCAGCGCGGTGACAGGCAAACGCACCCAGCGCCATGGGCTGATGCGCCCCAGACCCAGCAGCAGCCCCAAAGGCACCGCCAGCAAAAGGCCCAGCGTGGCAAGAACCAAGGTGAGCGCCAGACCGCCCAAAGGGCCTTCAGGGTAGCGGCCCAGCAGAAAGTAGAGCCAATAGGTATCAACCACTTCCAGGTAGCTCATTCGTGGAATCCTGCATTTGATCGGGGCTTCATCACAGCGAGCGCGCCGGGTAACGGCGCTGGTAACCCACCGCCAGCGCCGTGATCAAAAGCGACACGGCCAGATAGCTCCCGGTGGCGAACACAAAAGCCTCAAAGCTTCTAAAGGTTTCAGTCTCCACTTTGCTGGCCTGGTACATCAGCTCTGCGGTGCCAATGACGGTGGCGATGCTGGTGTTCTTCCATAGATTCAATGTTTGAGAGATCAGCGGGGGCACCGTCACGCGCAAGGCCTGCGGCAGCACCACCAAGCGCATGGTGGATAGATAACCAAAGCCAAGCGCCCGACTGGCTTCGAACTGAACGTGGGGGATGGCACGTATGCCACTGCGCACGTCTTCGGACATGTAGGCCGCAGAGTAGAGCGTAAGCGCTGCAACGGCCGCCACAGCCTCGTAGTTGTGCGCATAAAGCCACTCGCGCACCGGCTCGGGCAAGAGCTCGGGCGCGCCGAAATACCAGAACAGCATGTGGGCCAGCAGCGGCACATTGCGGATGGCTTCAACAAAACACCAAGCCGCTGCGCTGACGACGCGCCAGGTGGACAGGCGCATCAGCGCGACCAGAACCGCCAGAGGTACAGCGAGCAGCAGCGTCACGCCCAGCAATTGCAAAGACAGCCGCAGACCCGAAACCAACATATCGTGGTAGGGGCCTGCGGCGAGTAAGGAAAAATCAAAAGCTGGCATGAAAGAATTTCAATGCGTCAAAGGCCTGTCAATGCTGGCCAAGTAAGTCACTCATGGCTCGAAGCAGATCAGCCTTCAATCTTGTCAGAGTCGATCTTGAAGTCGCGTTTGGGAAACAGCTTGAGCTTGGACTGTGGTCCGTACCACTTCAGGAACACCTGATTGGCTTCACCGGACTTTTCCAGGCTGCGCAGCGAATCATCGAGCGCCGTTTTGACCGTGACTTCACCCTTTTTTATGCCAAAGGCCAGGGGCTCAACATTCAGGTTTTGCGGCAAGATGACATAGTTTTTGCTCTTGGCGCCGAGCTTGGAAAAGTCGGCCAGCAGGCTGACTTCATCATTCACGTACGCCACGCCTTTTCCTTGTTGCAGGGCCTGAAAGGCTTGCTGCGTAGATTCAAACGTGACGATCTCAGCCGTGGGCACGACGCGCAGCAGGTTCGGGCCCTGTGTGCCGCCTTTGACGGCTAGCGCCTTCTTGCCGGCGAGTTCAGCCACGCTCTTGATGCCGCTGCTTTTCTTGACAAGGACTTTGGAGCCGGTCACAAAGTGGGTCAAGGCAAAGTCCACTTGCGCTTCACGTTCTCTGTTGTGCGTGAGCGAGGCGGCCAGCACATCCACATGGCCTTGTTGCAGCTCGGGGATGCGTGCCGCCACGGCCACCTGCTTGAATACCGGCTTGACCCCCAATTGCTTGGCAACCGCAGTAGCCAGATCGATCTCATAGCCAATAAATTCACGTGTCTTGGGGTCAACATAGCTATTGGGCTCGTCGATGCCAAGCACACCAAAAACGATTTCTCCTTTTTTCTTGATATCGGACAGTTGGTCTGCTTGGACGGTCACGCTGGTAAGCGTGATCAGCGAGGCGATCAATACAGTAAGAAGAGAAGGAATGCGCATAAAAATAACTCCTGAAAAAACGTTGAGGGACTTCTTCATACGCCCTCCGGCAAGATTTTTGTCAGCCGCATGAATTCGAATAGCGAGATTAGTTGCTGGCGCTGCAGATCGGAACGAATGATTCCGAATAAGCTATTTCAAAAACATTCTGTCGAAATCAGCCCATCCAATGAAGTCAACCCCGCCCCTTCCAAGGCACAAGCCGGTGGGTCGCCCAGCGCATCAACAAGTCAAAACCATAGGCCAGCAAACCGATGACGATGATGCCCATCACGACAATATCGGTGCGCAAGAAGTTCGACGCATTCAGCACCAACTGCCCCAGACCGAGCGACGCAGCCACCATCTCGGCGGCGACCAGGGTGGTCCAGCCAAAGCCCACCGCAATGCGCATGCCAACCAATATTTCAGGCAAGGCCGCCGGCAAAATGACATGACAAATCAGTTGCCAGCGGGTGGCCCCCATTGATGCGGCTGCGTGAATTTGTTCCTGGGTGGCCGTCTTCATGCCAGAGCGGGCCGCCAGCGCCAGCGGGGCAAAACAGCTCAGGTAGATCAACAGCACTTTTGGCAACTCGTCAATACCAAACCAGATGATGATCAGCGGCAAATACGACAGCGGTGGTAACGGACGATAGAACTCCAGCGGTGGGTCGAAAATTCCGCGCATCAAGCGTGAGGCCCCCATCGCAATGCCAAGCGGGATGGCCGTGACGCAGGCCAGCGTAAAGGCCGACAGCACCCGTAACAAGCTGGCCGACAAATGTTGCCACAGGGGTTTGTCATTCGCCTGCCCACTGGCATACAGCACAAATTGCTCCCACACCGCTTGCGGTGAAGGCAGGAAGAGTGGCTTCACCCAGCCCGCTTGAGTGACGACAAACCACAGTCCAAAGAGCACCGCAATGGTGATCACGCTGATGGCGGCGCTGGGGCCTTCGCCCATCTCGTGAAAAGTGCTGGTCTTGACCGCTTCGTTGGCAGACCGTGTCTGCTGGCCGGCAGAAAAAGACTCGATCGCGACCGCCGTACTTTCAAGCATAGCTTGCCTCACGCTGATGAATCAGACTCAGCACCTCCTCGCGCACAGCGATGAACTCTGGCAGAGATTTGACATGGCGAGCATTCCCCTCAGCCAGAAAGCGACGAGAAAAAGGCAAGTCTTCGAACACGCGAACAATGCGGCCCGGGCTGGGACTCATCACAACCAGACGGGTTGCCAAAAACAAGGCTTCCTCCACCGAATGGGTGATGAAAAACACCATCTTGCGCGTTTGCGCCCACGCCTGGAGCAAGGTTTCTTGCACCTGCTCCCGGGTGAATGCGTCCAATGCACCCAGCGGCTCATCCATCAGCAAAAGAGCTGGGTCGCTGGCCAACGCCCGGGCAATGCCCACGCGCTGTTGCATGCCGCCCGACAGCTCCCAAATGGACCGATCCCCCACGTTGTCGAGCCCGAGCAAGGCCAGCTTTTCTTGTGCCAGCTCATGCCTGGCGGCGGGCGCGACGCCGCGCAAGCGCAGCGGCAGGGCCACGTTCTCAAGCACGTTCAGCCATGGCATCAAGGCGTGCTTTTGAAACACCACACCCCGGTCAGGGCCGGGGCCCTCAATTGGGACATCGTTCAATAAAACGGTGCCGTCCGAGGCCGGCAAAAACCCGGCAATGCAATTGAGCAGCGTGGTCTTGCCGCAGCCAGAGGCTCCGAGTGCCACCACAAAGTCATCGCCGTGCATCTGCAAGTTGACATCGGCCAGCGCGCACCGGTGGCCGCCCTTGACGGCGTAGCGAACCGTTAAGTGACGAACATCAAGCACCGACATGATGACCCTATTTGCCCAAGGCTTGCTGCACGTAATGTGATGTGACAAATGCTCCGTAATCGGCTTTGACTTCTTGCACCCGGCCCTGTTCTTTCAAAAATACGGCCGTTTTAGCCAGGGCTTGCGCGGCACCGCCACCGAGCCAGGCGGCAGAGTTTTGTTCTTGCAGTGTCGGGAATCGGTACAACGCAATGGCAGCGGGAACGGCCTTCGGGTCGGCCTTGCTCCACTTGGCAATGGCCTTGACAGGTGCCGAATCCGCCGTCCATTGGGCGCTGTTCTTGCGGTAGTTGTCGTCCGCCTTGGCCAGCGCCTTCACCAGCGCCGTCACGAAGCCTTCGTTGGCCGCTGCCCATTTGGCGTTCACCACCAGGCCGTCAAACGTGGGGTAGCCCTTTTTGCCAATGCTGCCGGATGTGGCAATGGCTGTGCCATTGGCCTTGATTTTGGACAACACCGGGTCCCAGATGAACGCGGCATCAATATCGCCACGCTCCCAAGCAGCGGCAATTTCTGGCGGGCGCAGGTTGACCACGTCGACGTCTTTGGCATCGATCCCTTCGAGCTTCAGGCCAGCCAACAACTGGTAGTGCGCGGTGGACACAAACGGGGTCGCCACTTTCTTGCCCTTGAGGTCCTTCCAGCCATTGATGCCAACGCCGTTGCGCACCACCAGGGCTTCAGCGTCGGCAATGTCGTCCAGAATCCAGAAAAGTTTGATGTCTTGCCCCTGACTGGCCGCAGCAGTGATCGGGCTGGAGCCGGCCTCGCCAATTTGTACATCACCGGAAGCCATGGCACGGATCACGTCACCACCGCCGCCAAATTGTCGCCAATTTATTTTGTAGCTGGTCGTCTTTTCAAGTTCACCCGACTCGATGATGGTGCGCAGCGGAACCAGCATGTCCTGGTAGGCAAAAGTGACCTCGTTGGCTTGGGCAAAGGCAGTTGAAGCTGCGACGAGGCTGGCGGCAGCCAGCCAGCGAAGCAAGGCGCGTTTGGTTGTCATCGGGTTTTCCTGGTTGAGTGAAGACGCCGATGCTAGGCAGGCAAGAAGCAGATGGAAACGACGTATTTCAACGATCGATAGTTGCAAATCACATAAGCAAAACTCAAAGTTCTGGAGAATCAGCGCTACATCGTGTACCTACCCGGAGACATCAGCCCATGAGCAAGCCAGCCGACCCCACATCTCTTCCTATTCGCAGCGTCGCCACCGGCCTGCAAAAAATGACCCCGTCCGAGGCCTTTGTTGAAACCCTGGTGGCCAATGACGTGACTGACATCTTTGGCATCATGGGATCGGCCTTTATGGACGCGATGGACATCTTTGCGCCCGCTGGCATCAACCTGATTTCCGTCGTGCATGAACAGGGCGCTGCCCACATGGCCGACGGCTATGCACGCGTCAGTGGTCGCCATGGGGTGGTGATTGGTCAGAACGGGCCGGGTATCAGCAACTGCGTCACGGCCATTGCCGCCGCCTACTGGGCGCACAGCCCGGTGGTGATCGTCACTCCAGAAACAGGCACCATGGGTATGGGGCTCGGCGGTTTCCAGGAGGCCAATCAGTTGCCAATGTTTCAGGAGTTCACCAAGTACCAGGGACATGTGAACAACCCACGGCGCATTGCCGAATACACCGGCCGCTGCTTTGATCGCGCCTTGAGCGACTTGGGCCCGACGCAACTGAACATTCCGCGTGACTATTTTTACGGTGAAATCGAGACCGAGATTCCGACACCACAACGTGTGGAGCGCGGTGCCGGTGGCGAGAACAGTCTGAACGCCGCAGCTGAACTGCTGGCCAACGCCCAGTTCCCTGTGATTCTGGCCGGTGGTGGTGTGGTGCTTGGCAATGCGGTGGATGCGCTGAAAGATCTTGCCGAATTTCTGGGTGCACCAGTGGCCACGGGTTACCTGCGCAACGATGCCTTTCCCGCCAGCCATCCGCTGTGGGCCGGTCCGCTGGGCTACCAGGGCTCCAAGGCCGCCATGAAGCTGATCGCCCAAGCCGACGTGGTGCTGGCCCTGGGCTCTCGCATGGGGCCGTTTGGCACTTTGCCGCAGCACGGTCTGGACTACTGGCCCAAGGATGCCAAGATCATCCAGGTTGAGGCCGATCACACCAACCTGGGGCTGGTCAAAAAGATCACCGTAGGCATTCATGGCGATGCCCGTGCGACTGCGCTGGCGCTACTGCAAAGACTAAAAGGGAAAATCCTTGTAGCCGACACCACGCGGGTGCAACGTGCTACTGTTATTGCAGCAGAAAAAGCCGCGTGGGAAAATGAGCTGGATGGCTGGATCCACGAGAAAGACCAATTCAGCCTGGACATGATTGAAGAAAGCGCCCATGAGACCACTTTCAACGGCGGCCACTGGCTGCACCCGCGCCAGGTGCTGCGCGAACTTGAAAAGGCCATGCCCGCACGCGCCATGGTCTCCACCGACATTGGCAACATCAACTCGGTGGCCAACAGCTACCTGCGCTTTGAAGAGCCGCGCAGCTTCTTTGCCCCCATGAGTTTTGGCAACTGCGGCTACGCGCTGCCCACCATCATCGGTGCCAAACGCGCCGCGCCGGATCGCCCGGCCATTGCCTATGCGGGTGATGGCGCCTGGGGCATGAGCATGTCAGAAATCCTGACCGCCGTGCGCCACAACATCCCGGTTACCGCCGTGGTATTCCACAACCGCCAGTGGGGAGCCGAGAAGAAGAACCAGGTGGATTTCTACAACCGCCGTTTTGTGGCCGGTGAACTCGACAACCCCAGCTTTGCCGCAATCGCCATCGCCATGGGGGCCGAAGGCATTGTGG
>DATCIC010000359.1:0-10213 GCA_036508025.1 Rhodoferax sp.
TCAACTTCACCTGGGGCCTGGCTGAACTGCACCACGGATTCAACGTATTTGCCTTTGGTCTGCAAATCGATGCAATGGTCGTAAAAGCCCACGACACCTTGCACAGCGCCCGCCAGCATTTCATTTTCGGCATCCACGCCAGAGCCTTCGGTCAGCAGTTCAACGTCCAGCCCTTCGGCTTTGAAATAGCCCAAGCCTTCAGCCAGTTTGGCCGGCAAATAAATGTGCTTTTCATAGCCACCAACCATGATGGTCACCTTGTCGGCCGCCATGGCAGAGGAAGAAACAAGAACTACGGACGCCAGTCCAACTGCTTGAAAAAGACGGTTGAAATTGAAATTACTTTTCATAAAACTTCCTGATGAGATGAGATGAGAACGCAACGATAGAGCACTTGGGCTTTCAGCGTGCTTTCAGTTTTTGGTTACTAGGGAAAACACCTAGCTCTGTTTTCCACACAAAGAAAAAGAAGCGTGCCGTTTTCGGCACGCTTCAAACCCGTTGGGAACGGGACCTTGGAGAAATGTGTCAGAAATCCAATTAGAACTTGTAGCGCATGCCCAAGCCCCGAGTGCGCTTGAGCACGTTCTGAATTTCGACGGAAAACAGCGGCACAACCTGAGCCAGTGAAAAGGTCGCACCCATCGCAGGTACGACCTTCAATCAAGCTCCCCTTTGAATCTGAGCCGCCAGCACTTCAAGCAAATATCTGGGGCTCACATCTAGCGGCTTTTCCATTGCATCAGAACTTGTGGTTCATGCCCAATTCGACAATATTTTTCTTCCAGTCGCCGGTAGTCGAGCCAGTAACCACTTGTGACTCTGTATTGAGGCTGAAGCCGCCGTAGAGGAAGGTGCGTTTGGAAAGCACATACTTGGCAGCCATGCCAAAACCATCGCGCTTTTGCGTGGGATTGGCCCCAGTAGCGTTATTGTCATCAGACTTGGCATAGCTTGCCGACAGGGTCAGCGCGGTGCCCATCGGAACGTCTACGCCGATTTGCCACTCTTTGGTGTTGTTGCCATCGATATTTTCGCCTGAACCGCCGCCCCAAGGCTTATTGGTGACCTTGGCATAGTTGGCCTTGGCCTTGGCGATGCCAAAGTCATAAGAGCCACCCAGAACCGCATAGGTACCATTGTTTGCTGTGGTACCTGCTATGCCACCGGCTGTTGCCAGATCCACGTGCTCTTGCTGGTATGCGAATTGCACGGCCACCGGACCCGAACCGTAGGTCACGTTGAACGCTTCAACCCGTGCGCGTTTGGGGTCACCTTCACGCGCGCTGTAGCTTGCTGCAGCAGCAAAACCACTGAAATTGGGGGTCGCGTAATAAATGGTGTTGCTGATCGTGTCACGGTAGTTTTCTGATGAGAATGCAACGCGCATGGGAGACATTCCCACCGCATTGAACATGCCGTCAGAAGTGCCAATCACGTCGTCAAACGGCGTCCAGGTCTTGCCCAGTTTGATTTCACCAAAACCACCGGAGAATCCCACCCAGGATTCACGAGAAAAGGCCTGGGGAGCGCTCGCGAAGTCTTTGGTCTGACCTGCACCGGTATCCATCACAAAGCCTTCTTCCAACTTGAAGTTGGCTTTCAAGCCGCCGCCCAAATCTTCAGAACCCTTCAGACCCCAGCGCGATGTATTGATGCCGCCGCTTCCGATCTCGGATTTCGCGAGCGAGCCGGCAGCATTTCCTTTGTCGGTGGTGCTGTACCTGCCGTAGACATCGGCAATACCATACAAAGTGACTGTTGATTGGGCCATGACGGTGCCGGATACCGCCAGAACGGCGACAGCGATCAAAGTTTTTTTCATTCAAATTTCTCCAAATATTGTTGCTTACCAGGGTGCGCAGTATCACTGCTTCACCTGAACTCAACTTCTGGTTTCAGAAGGTTCTAACTTACAGGCCGAGCGGGTAAGTTACTTGGCGTTCTTCACGAACTCGGTGGTGAAGGTTTTCGACAAGTCCACCGTTTTCCCCTTGACATTCTTGGAGAACCCAGAAAGGACCGCGAGCACCGTCTCAGGTCCACCGGCTGGCATCACGCCATCCGCCGTGAACATGCTCTTGCCGTCCGCCAAAGCTTTGACATAGCCCTCTTTATCACCCGCATAGAAATCCTTGGGCATCTTGTCGGCAATCTCGGCGGCGCTGTGCGTGTTGATGTATTTCAGTGTTTTGACAAACGCGTTGGCCAGCTTTTGGACGGTCGGCTTGTTCTTTTCGACCCAATCGGTGGGCATGTACAGCGACGCTGCGGGGTAGGTTCCGCCAAGCGACTGTTTGGTCTTCTCTATGGATCGCATATCCACCAGAATGCGTGCCTCGCCGGTCTTGAGCAAGCGCGAGATGGTGGGCTCGGTGGTCATGCCGGCCTGAATCTTGTCCTGCGTCATCGCTGCGATGAAGGTCGTCCCCGCGCCCACGGGTATGGTCGAAAATTCGCCCAACGGAACGCCTGCCTTGACCATCAGGTACTGCGAAAGAAAATTGGTAGAAGAGCCCAAGCCGGTGACGCCCAGGCTTTTGCCACGCAGGTCAGCCACGGATTTGATTTCAGGGTGCTTGGTGGACACCAGCTCAACTTCACCTGGGGCCTGGCTGAACTGCACCACGGATTCAACGTATTTGCCTTTGGTCTGCAAATCGATGCAATGGTCGTAAAAGCCCACGACACCTTGCACAGCACCCGCCAGCATTTCATTTTCTGCATCCACGCCAGAGCCTTCGGTCAGCAGCTCAACGTCCAGCCCTTCGGCTTTGAAATAGCCCAAGCCTTCAGCCAGTTTGGCCGGCAAATAAATGTGCTTTTCGTAGCCGCCAACCATGATGGTCACCTTGTCGGCTGCGAGGGCAGTCGAGGACGCAATGACCGCGGCTGCGAGTGCCAATGCTTTGAAAAGTTGGGATGGGGTATGGGCTGTTTGCATAAAGTCTCCTAGTGTTAAAGGCTGCTTTTCGCCTTGAGTTGTATCCATCGCGTCCAGCCTACGGAACATTTCCTTGCGCAGTTGGGCGCGACGGGTCTGACGATAAAAGCACGTCGCTTTCAGTCTGCTTTCAGTTCTACTCACCTAGGGAAAGTACTGATGAAAAATGTGCACGGCATCAGTTGCTGCAATCTAGGGAAAAGACCAATCTGCCTCCAAAGACTATGATCTGCCATGATTTCTGAGCCACATCACAATAGCTATTTGCCATGCGAATCCTGGTAGTCGAAGACAACACCGAATTGGCGCAATGGCTGGGGCGCACCCTGCGCAAAGAACAATACACCGTGGACTGCATCGACAACGGCGCGGATGCTGACTTCGCCCTGAAGTCTGAAAGCTACAACCTGATCATCCTCGATCTCGCCTTACCCAAGCTGGACGGGAAAGAAGTGTTGCGACGCCTGCGGGCACGCCATGACCAGACGCCGGTACTGATCCTGACCGCCAACAACACGATCCAGAGCCTGGTGAGCAAACTCGACCAGGGCGCAGACGACTACATGGCCAAACCATTTGAGATCGAAGAACTCGAAGCGCGTATCCGCATGCTCTTGCGGCGATCTTCCGGCCAGGCCAGCCCCCTGATTGCCTGCGGCGATCTGAGCTACAACACGAACACGCGTGAGTTCCATATTTCACAGCAACTGCTGGCGCTAACGCCCCGGGAGCGCGCGGTGCTGGAGATGCTGCTACGCAAGTCGGGCACCACCGTCACCAAACATGCGCTGGCACAAAGCCTGTTTTCCTTGAACGAGGATGCGTCCACCGATGCCATCGAGATCTACGTACACCGCTTGCGCAAGAAACTGGAACACAGCTCCGCGCAGATCATGACATTGCGTGGATTGGGCTACCTGCTGCGCCCGGCCGGGAATGAATAGCAGCCTTCGAAGGCAATTGTTGGCCTGGGTTTTGTTGCCCCTGATTTGCGCCGTCGCGGTGGATACCTGGCTCACCTTCAAGAGTTCAGTGGATACGGCCTCCGTCGTGCAGGACCGGCTTTTGCTGGGCTCCGCGCGGATGATTGCCCAGCAGATCAGCTTTGAAGACGGCTCATTCCAGCACCAGATACCACCGGCCGCACTGGAGCTTTTCCAGTCAGAGGAGTCCGACCGGATTTTTTACCGCGTGACCACCGGCGCCGGACAACTGCTGTCGGGCTACACCGATCTGCCTGTGCCCGTCTTGAATTCTTCACCCGATTCACCTTTCTTCTTCGGTGCCACCATGCGCGGTGAACCGGTGCGCGTGGTCGCTTTTTTCCAGCCGGTCATTGGCAACCCTTCGGTCCTGCCAGTGGTCGTGGAAGTGGCGCAAACCACGCGTGCCCACAAGCAACTCACCAACAAGCTGTGGCTGCACGCGGTGGGGCAACAGTTGCTGATATTGGCCCTGGTCACCATCTTCATTTTGTTTGGCCTGCACCGCGGCCTGCAACCCTTGATTCGGCTGCGCAACGATGTGCGCTCACGCAAGGAGGGTTCACTGCACCGGCTGCAAACCAACCGGATTCCAGGCGAATTGACGCCCCTGGTGGACTCATTCAACGACTACATCCAGCGCCTGGAAAACTACACCCACCTTCGCAGCGCCTTTATCCAGAATGCGACGCACCAACTGCGTACCCCGCTGGCCGTATTGAACACCCAAATCAGCGATGCTCTGCGCGCTGAAAACAAGGAAATCGGCAATAGGTCGCTGATTGCAGCACACAGGACACTGCAGCAAACTGGGCGGCTGGTCAACCAGTTTTTAACTCTGTCTTCTGCGGAAGCCTACGTCGCCGCCAAGACACTGATGTCAACACAGGAGTGCTGCGACATCGTGCAGAGGATTCTGGAAGACCTGGCTGTTCAGGCCCACAGCAAGAACATCGATTTGGGCTTTGAGCGCATCGGCGGCGACGCTGTCATTTCATCTGACCCCGCTGCGTTTCGGGAAATTGCTGTCAACGTCATCGACAACGCCATTCGCTACACGCAAGCTCACGGCGTGGTTACGGTGCGGGTGCAGTCAATCGAGGGGAAAATTGCCCTGGGTGTTGAAGACAATGGACCGGGCGTACCGCTTGAGAACCAGGAAAAACTATTTCAGCGCTTCTACCGCATGGGCGGTACAGACTCTGCGGGTAGCGGCCTCGGTCTTGCCATCGTCAAAGAGCTCGCATCCCAATGCGGGGGCACCATACGGTTGGACGCCCCCGCCCATGGGGACAGCGGACTCTTGATAGTTATCGATTTCTTCTGAGAACGCCCACAAGGATGTGGACACTGTATTGAAGCGCAGGTCTTGCATTTCTATGTAAAAAGATGGCCTCTAGCCCCGGGCGGCCAGCGCGTCTGAAGCGGAAAATCCAGCCTCTGCCACCTTTGCCACTGACTTGCGAGCCGAGGCCCTTGCCCTCGCCGTGGCGACCTCACCCGTCTGCACTGCCAAGTCCAAAGTCCGACTGCTAAGATCGCGACTCGTAACTTTCTTGCCAAGCCTACCTTTATGGACTACCCCGGAAATTTATTTGTCGTTGCGGCCCCCAGTGGGGCTGGTAAATCGAGTCTGGTGAAGGCCTTGCTTGAGCTCGACTCGCACGTTCAACTCTCGGTCTCGCATACCACGCGCGCGCCCCGCGGGCAGGAAAAGCACGGCCGCGAATATTTTTTCGTCTCCGAGCAGGAATTCGATGCCATGGTGAAAGCCGATGCGTTTGTGGAATGGGCCTCGGTGCACCAGCACCGCTATGGCACCTCCAAAAGAGCGATTGAAGAGCGCATGGCCCAAGGGGCCGATGTGGTGCTTGAAATCGATTACCAAGGCGCGCTGCAGATCAAGAAGCTGTTTGCCAATGCCATCAGCATCTTCATACTGCCGCCGAGTTGGGACGAGTTGCGGGCGCGGCTGGAGCGCCGTGGTGAAGATTCGGCCGACGTCATTGCGCTGCGACTCAAAAACGCAGCGATTGAGGTGGCGCAAGTGCATAAGTTTGACTTCGTTATAATCAATGAATTGTTTGATCGTGCGCTTTTTGACCTGAAAGCGATTGTTCATTCCCAGCGACTCAAGTTCTCGGCGCAGCGTCGCGCTCGGGCTGAAACGTTCAAAGCACTGCATATTTTCTAGTGCACCCCCTTGGTCTTTCGGAGAATTTCATGGCCCGTATTACTGTCGAAGACTGCCTTGAGCAGATCCCCAATCGTTTTCAGCTGGTGCTGGCAGCGACCTACCGTGCACGCATGCTGAGCCAAGGCCATGCGCCCAAAGTGGATTGCAAAAACAAGCCCGCCGTCACCGCCCTGCGCGAGATCGCCGCAGGCAAAATTGGCCTGGAGATGCTGAAAAAAGTGCCTCTCTGACGGTTTTTTCCAATGCCAAAAAAGCACCGTTTGCGGTGCTTTTTTATTGGCGCGCGGCAAAACGCCGTCGGCACGCTATATTCACGGGGTGAGTACCGTTGCCAAATCCAACTCCAGCAAGAAACCAGCCGCGGCGGGGCTGCGGCCTGCGACCGACTTGCCCAGCCCGGCGGCAGTCAATGCGGCCGCAGCCAGTTTTGCCGGCCTGACGGCCAAACTCGACTACCTGTCAGCCCCCGATCTGGCGCAGGTGCGTCTGGCCTACCGCTATGCCGACCAAGCCCATTTGGGACAACTGCGCAACAGCGGCGAACCCTACATCACCCACCCGATTGCCGTCGCCGCCCAATGCGCCGACTGGAAGCTCGATGCCCAGGCGTTGATGGCCGCCCTGCTGCATGATGCTCTGGAAGATTGCTGCGTCACCAAAATTGAGCTGATCGAGCGCTTTGGCTCGCCCGTGGCCGAGCTGGTGGACGGCCTGACCAAGCTCGACAAGCTGCATTTCAGTACCCGTGAAGAAAACCAGGCGGAGTCGTTTCGCAAAATGCTGCTGGCCATGGCACGCGATGTGCGCGTCATCCTGATCAAGTTAGCAGATCGAACCCACAACATGCGCACGCTGTCAGACGCGCCGCGCGAAAAATGGGCACGCATCGCATCCGAGACGCTCGACATCTACGCGCCGATCGCGCACCGGCTGGGCTTGAACCAGACTTACCGGGAACTCCAGAACCTGGCCTTTCGCTATTTGCGACCCTGGCGTTACGCCATTTTGTCCAAGGCGGTGACCAAGGCGCGCGGTCGTCGGCGCGATCTGATTCAAAAGGTACACCAGGAAGTGGACAACGCCTTCACCAACAGTGGCATGGATGTGCGCATCGCGGGTCGCGAGAAAACCTTGTATTCGATCTACAAGAAGATGGAGGAGAAGCACCTCACATTTGCCCAGGTCACTGACATCTATGGCTTTCGGATTCTGGTGCCCAGCGTGATTGACTGCTATACCGCGCTGGGCACCTTGCACCAGCTCTACAAACCGGTACCCGGCAAGTTCAAGGACCACATTGCCATTGGCAAGCTCAATGGCTACCAGTCGCTGCACACCACCTTGGTCGGCCCGTCCGGGGTGAATGTGGAATTTCAGATACGCACCGAGGCCATGCACCTGGTCGCCGAGTCGGGGGTTGCCGCGCACTGGTTGTACAAAGTCAATACCCCGCAAGGCAGCGGCACCGGCGACTGGCTGGGCTCCAAGTGGCTGCAGTCGCTGCTTGACATCGAAGATGAAACACGCGATGCCGCCGAGTTTTGGGATCACGTCAAGGTTGACCTGTTCCCGGATGCGGTCTATGTTTTTACGCCCAAAAGTCAGATCATGGCACTGCCCAAAGGGGCCACCGTGGTCGACTTCGCCTACGCCATTCACAGCAATGTCGGCGACCGCACGCTGGCGGCACGGATCAATGGCGAACAAGTACCCTTGCGCACCGAAATCAAAAATGGCGACGTCATTGAGATTGTCACCGCGCCGGGCGCCGCCCCCAATCCGGCCTGGCTGGGGTTTGTCCGCACCGCGCGCGCGCGCTCAAAAATTCGCCAGCACCTCAAGACGCTGGCCCAGACCGAGTCTGAGGATCTGGGCGAAAAGATGTTGGCGCAGGCGCTGCGCGCCGAAGGCATTGAAAAATTGCCAGACGACACTGGCAGCAATCGATTGCTGTGGGAGAAGTTACTGCGTTTTACCGGCAACAAGAGCATGTCCGAGCTGTTTTTGGACCTGGGCTTGGGCAAACGCATTGCCAGCATCGTTGCCAAGCGTTTGCTGACCCTGCTGACCGCCCGGGGCGAAAAGCCGGACGCTTTGCTGCTCACGCGCGAGCGTTACACCACGAACGAAGCAATATCACAAGGCAGCGTCGTGCTCGATGGCAGCGAAAATGCCTCCATCCGTTTCGCGCCGTGCTGCGGACCGGTGCCAGGCGACGCCATTGTGGGTTACCTGGGACGCGGCGAGGGTTTACTGGTGCATGCAGCGGACTGCGCCGTAGCCCAGAAGCTCAAACTCAATGACAGTGAGCGCTTTATTGACGTGCAGTGGTCGGACGACCCCGTTCGCCCCTTTGAAACCGAGGTGCGGGTGACGGTGATCAATGGCCGCGGCGTGCTGGCCCGGGTCGCTGCCGCCCTGGCCGCCGCGGAGGTCGACATCACCCACATCGACATGGAAGATGAAGCCGCGCAGGACGCCACAGACTTACGTTTTGTGATTGCCGTGCGTGACAGCAAACAGCTTGAAACCGCCTTGGGCAATCTCAGAAGAACGCATTCCGTGCTCAAAGCGCAACGGTCCAAAATCACCCAGTAGGTCACTGCAGCGACTTAGGCATCGGGCGCCGGATAGTCGACGCCAATCACCTCAATCTCCACCCGACCGAGTGGCGTCAGCAACTGCAACTCATCGCCAACGCGGGCTTGCAACAGCGTGCGGGCAATCGGCGACACCCAACTGACCTGGCCTTGGGCGCTGTCGGCCTCATCGATGCCCAAAATGGTGACACTGCGCGCCGCGCCTGCGGCCTCAACGTACGTCACATGCGCACCAAAGAAAATCTGCTCACTGCCATGGTGCACGGCCGGGTCGCTCACTTGCGCGATTTCAAGCCGCTGGGTCAAAAACCGGATGCGCCGGTCAATCTCGCGCAAGCGCTTTTTGCCATAGATGTAGTCGCCGTTTTCAGAGCGATCGCCATTGCTGGCTGCCCAATAAACCGCCTCCACCACCTGAGGCCGCTGGTTATCGATCAAGTCCAGCAGTTCGCCGCGTAGCCGGGCATACCCTTGCGGTGTGATGTAATTTTTGCCGCCTGCGGGCAACGATGGCGACGGCGACGGCGATGGCGCATCGTCCTCGTCGGCGTCATCGGTTTCTTTGGTGAAAGCTTTGTTCATGGCGCCACCACCGGCGGGCCCAGCCGGTGGTTCAGGTCATAAGCAACTTCAGGCGAAGTTGGCCCCGGCAAAACCCCAGTTCACCAGCTTGTCAAAGAAGACTTCAACGTATTTCTGGCGCAGGTTGCGGTAGTCAATGTAATAGGCGTGTTCCCACACATCGACCGCCAGCAGCGCCTTGTCGGCGCTGGTCAGCGGCGTGCCGGCCGCGCCCATGTTGACGATATCGACCGAACCATCGGCCTTTTTCACCAGCCAGGTCCAGCCGGAGCCAAAGTTGCCCACGGCCGACTTGACAAATGCTTCTTTGAACGCGGCGTAGCTGCCCCATTTGGCGTTGATGGCGGCTGCCAGCGCACCGGTGGGCTCACCGCCGCCCTGGGGCTTCATGCCTTTCCAGAAGAACGTGTGGTTCCAGACTTGAGCGGCATTGTTGTAGACGCCACCACTGGCCTTTTTGACGATCTCTTCGAGCGTCATGCTCTCAAATTCGGTGCCTTTTTGCAGATTGTTGAGATTCACGACATAGGCGTTGTGGTGCTTGCCGTAGTGGTACTCCATCGTTTCCTGGGAGTAGGCGGGGGCCAGCGCGTCAATCGCGTACGGCAGGGCGGGCAGGGTATGTTCCATGATGTCCTCTTGGGTTTGTTGTTGGAGACGGATCATTGTAGGAACTTTGCTCAATTCTTGGCGGCCACGGTCAAATCAACCGTGCCGTCGGCGAGGGTGGCTCGCAGGGCCTGACCCGGTCGGGCTTGCTGCACGCTGCTGACACCGGCCCCGTCCAGCGTACTCAACCAGGCATAGCCGCGCTCAAGCACCAGATGCGGGTCAAGCAAACCCAGCCGCAAGGCGGCGCGCTGCAGACGCTCGTCCTGGCGCTGCAGGCCGCGCTGCGCCGCCGTAG
>DATCIC010000360.1:0-5835 GCA_036508025.1 Rhodoferax sp.
CATCTTCACGGCTGACGACGTAATCAGGAATCATGTCGCCTTCTTTCCAGCCGGCATTGGGATCAAACGGCACCGCATTCTGCTCGCGGATCAGGAAATGGTCACCCTTGCGCAACTGGTCGGCCGTGATCGATTTATAACCAAGCTTCTTCGCGTCCCACATGAACTTGGGCTCATGCGTTTTGGCGTCCGCATTGCCGCCAAACATGTCTTTGCCGGCATCGCCCAAGCGCCACTCCATCACATGGCCGTCATCGGCCATACCGACTGCGTGGCTGCGGTGGGCACGCCACTGGATCAGGTCCACAAATTTGCCTTCGCCCTTGAGCTTCGCGAGTTCTTCCACGGTCTTGCCGGTTTTCCAGTCGAGCGGGTCGGTGCGGCTATCGGGCAGATATTTGCGTACATCGCCCTTCTTGATCGCAGTCAACATCGGGTTGGCAGCAACTTCTTCCTTGGTGAACTGCTTGGGCATGTCACGTTCGCCATCATGGCAGGTCAGCCAGCAGCCTTGTTGGGCAAAGCCGGCCACCTTGCCGTCGTCAATCATGATCGACATGCGGTCTTCGTAGATGCCAGGCTGCTTGCCGTCCTGCACCACTTTGTCCAGTTTCGGGAAACCCCAAACCTTCCACTCCTTGCCGTCAAAGCGCAGGTACTGGTGCTCGGTGCCTGGAAAGGGTTGGTCTGTCTTCCATTCGTAGCGCAGGTAAAGATTCTTGGCGTCATAGGCGGCTTGCACACTCAGGTCTTTGTAGCCACTTTTCCCAGCAACCGGCATGGGTTCCAGGGGACCGGCTTTCACCAGCTTGTTACCCAGTTCTTTTTCAGCATCAGCTTCGTCATGACAATAGACGCAAGCAGTACCGAGCGCGACTTTTCGAGCGCCACCATGGGCCTTGCTGCGTAACCACTCATAAGAGGATTGTCCCGGGTAAAACAGCGTGATGTTGGCCGTCGGAACCTTGGCCCAGTCAATTTTGGCCGGATCGGCGGCCGATACCGGTACTGATACCGTCAACAGCATGGCTGCGCTGACTGCGATGGGTATTAATTTCAAGGCTTTCATTCAAAATCCTTTTTGCTTATCCGTAAATCACCAAAAAAATACAGAGCAAACCTGCGGCAGACCACGGGGTTGCTCTGTATTGACTTTCTTCATTTTGAGCCAGATCTGGCACGTTGAGCCAATCCGCTGCACCCTGAACCTGAAGCGCCCGATTTGAATCGGGCTTCGACCGGTTACCGTTTACTTCGGCACGTCGCCCGGCTCTGACTTGACCGTGTAGTCGATGCCGATATCAGCCGGGGCTTTCATCTTGACGACCTTGATGAAAGGGTATTCCATCTTCTTGTGACAGCTGTTGCAATCATCAATCACCTTGGTGTAAGCCGCTTCAAACCCTTTTAAATCCTTGGCTTGAATCGTCTTTTCCACGGCGGAAAATTTCCCTTCGTAGAAGTTTTGCCAGATCTTGTATTCCTCCGGCTTGGTCAACTTGGCCGGGTTCAGGGCGCCGTTCATGTACTTCGACATGTAGGCGGCGAGCGCCCAATTGCCGTCTTTCGCGGCAAAGTACATGTTTTGGAAACGATCACCAACTTCCCGCATGGGAACGGCGAATTTTGGTATTGCACCCTTGATCGCATCGAGTTGCGCCTGCGTGTCAGCATCGGTAGCAGCAAAAGCGCCCCCGCTAATCGCAAGCATGACACCTGCCAGTAAGAATTTGCCTTGGGTTGTCGACATACATGTCCTTTGGGTTTACGTTTTGATGAAAACCGTTCATCGCGGAGTAACAGCTCTGTACCGAATAGCCCGCTCGCAAAAAACTCAGCGACCAGCCATCAACACAGTGTTGCCTCGATAAAAGCAATAGTCATGCCAAGATGAATTTTGGCGATAGCAGAGGGAAAGTAACCATCTCAAGGGCAAAACCCGGCTTCTGACTGTCATCAGATGGCGACAACTGTCACTCATCAGCGACAAAACCCCAGCGTTTCATCCGCACATAAAGATTCTGGCGGGGAATGCCGCTGGAACGCGCTGCTTCTGACATATTGCCGCCGGCAACCTCAAGCAGACGGCGCATGTAGTCGCGTTCGAACTCGGCACGCGCATCCTGGTACGCAAGTGTCTGCGTCGGTGTTTCCTTGTCCGGCGAAGGCGCAGCGGGGCGGTCGCGGCTCAGATTGAGATGACAGGCGTCGATCGCGCCGCCACTCTGAAGGGCGACCACGCGTTCAATGCAATGCTGCAACTCACGCACATTACCCGGCCAGCGCCATGCCTCCAGAGCCTGCACTGCGGCCGGCGTGAACGGACCGCACTGCTTGCCAAACTTGCTGTTGTAACGATCCAGAAAATGGACCGCCAAACGAATGATGTCACCGCCACGCTCGCGCAGGGGCGGCAGGCTAAGCGCCACCACGTTGATGCGGTAGTACAGGTCCTCGCGAAAGCGTCCAGCCTTGACCTCCGCCTCCAACGGGCGGTTGGTGGCGCAGATCAAGCGGAAATCGGTGGTGCGATGCTGGGTACTGCCAATGCGCGAGAAGCTGTGGTCCTGCAGTACACGCAATAAGCTGCTTTGCAGCTTGGGGCTCATGTCGGCGATCTCGTCGAGAAACAGGTTGCCGCCATGCGCCTTCTCAAAAAATCCTAGGTTGGCCTGCCCGGCGCCGGTAAAAGAGCCCTTCTCGTGGCCAAACAGCAGGCTTTCCAACAAGGACTCAGGCAAGCCGCCGCAATTTACTTCCAGGTAGGGTTTGGCTGCGCGCAGACTCCAGGCGTGGATCAGCTTGGCGATAACGTCCTTGCCGGTACCACTTTCGCCCTCTAACAGCACCGTGGTGTTGAGTCCGGCAACCTCACGAACTTGACTTAACAGGCGCTCCATGGGAGGCGACTGCCCAATGACATCCGGCGCGCCAGATTCAATTGCCAGACGGTTGCGCAAGCTGTCAATCTCGCGATAAGCACTGTCGAGCTCAAGCGCCTTGCCAATCACGGCTTCCAGCGCCTCCAGGTCCTCAAAGGGCTTGGTCAGGTAGTCAAAAAGGCCTTCGCGCACCGCCGCCACCGCGTCGCGCACATCGGCAAAGCCGGTAATCAAAATCGCCACCAGTTTGGGCCGCTGGGCCCGAAACTCGCGCAACAGCTCAAGCCCTTGGTCCTTGGGCAAACGCTGATCCATCAGGACAACGTTGAAATCGACCTCTGCAAACAACTGTCGTGCAAGCTCCCCGTCCTCAGCCAGATGCACCTCCGTGGTCTTGCGCATCAATTGCTCGATCAGCGCGCGCGTGTAGCGGTCGTCATCAACGACCAGAATCTTAGGCAACATATTTTTGTTGATCCAAATGGTTTGCTTCCATCAACTGACTGTCTTGCGGCAACCAGATTGCAAAGATCGTGCCACCTTCTGGGCGGCGGCTGACGCTGACTGAACCACGATGCAGTAGCGCCACCTGCTGCACCACCGGCAGGCCCAGGCCGGTTCCATCTCTACGAGTTGTGAAAAAAGGCTGAAATATTCGATCCATGATCTCCGGGACGATACCCTTGCCCTGATCCGCCACCGAGAGCCGCCAGCCAGGCACACCACCGTCCGGGTTCACGGCCGGCTCCAGAGCAATGAGAATTTCACCCTCACCCCCGGTGGCCTGGGCGGCGTTAGTCAGCAAATTGAAGAGCGCATGACGGATCAGTATCGGATCGACCGTCAGGATAACCGGCTGCGTGGGAAAAAGGATATTGACCGGCGTGCGCCTGCTCTCGGTCTGGCGAAACAACAGCACCGTTTCATTAATCACCTGAGCCATTGACGTTGGCTCGCTTTCAAAACTCGAAACTTTGGAGAAACGAAGCATGGACTGGATCAGCGCATGGCAATCTTCACCCGCGTGTCCGATCTCTGCCAGCAGTTCGCGCGTACGCGCCGGATCATCGGCTTCGCGGGCGGCCAACTGGGCGAGGTTGACCACACCGACCAGGGGATTGTTCAGTTGATGGGCGATTTCCCCCACCATGGTGCCCAGGGCGGAGAGCTTTTCAATCTGCAACATGCGTTGATGCTCGCTACTGAGGCGCAACAATTGGTGCTCAAGCTCGTACTGGCGCTGGTAATCGCGATCCAAGCGATCAACGGCGAAGTAGAACAAACCCAGAACACCGCCAGCCGCGATCAGGCTGAGCAGCGTCATCAGCGTGATCGATCTTAAAAACGTGTTTTGCAGCGCCGTCATGTCGCGCATCACCACCAGATCGCCAACTCGACGTCCACCCGCATCGGTCAACGCGATCATGCCGAGATTCCATACGCGAGCGCCCTCGTTGAACTTCTTGCTGCCGCCAGCGCGCAACGCTTCAAGCACTTTGTCATCGAGCGCACTCGGTAGCGCCTCAGTCGTCTGCGCCACGGTCACATAGGCATTGAAACGGCTCCACTGGCCTTGGCGCTTGAGCAGCGCCAAGCCGTGCTGCCATTGTTGCTGCGACATAAAGCGCTTGTCCACCAGCACAAACAAGTCCACTGACAGGTTGTCATGAACATCCTCCACGACATGCTCGATTTCTTCACCGACCTCGACGTAGCCCAGCGTACGACCATTTTTCAACCAGGGCACCACCGTCCTCAAGGTCAGCGTCCCCAGCGGACCGAGTTCGAGCCCGTTCACTGATCGGGCCCGGTCTCTGGCCAGCGTCGCGGTGGTTCGGTCAATCAAATCACCAAACTCGTCCGGACTGTGCAAACGCAACAAATTGACCAGGTCCGGCCGGTCGAAGTAGAGGTGGGTGATGCGATGGTCGGCGCGCAAGGTCTCAAACAGCGGCCCGGTCTCGCGAATCAATGCGTTGCGATCGAGAGCAGCCAGGGCAGCCTCGACGGCTTGGTTGTCCATCAGCGTGCGCAACACGGCGTGCATCAGATTGGCGTCTTTGTCCAGATTGCGATGAACCAACTTTTCAACGGCTACCATTCGTTCAGCAAGATCGCGGTCACGAACCCCCCGTTCCAGGACGTACACCGTCGTGATGAACGCGCCCAGGAGCAAGACGAGTACGATCGCGAGCGGCCAGATGAACGCGGTTTTGACACGCCGGGGTTTTGTGCTGGGGGCGATTGGTTTCACGGCTGCGAGTGTGCACGAGTCTGGATCAATTTCCAGTCAACACCGGCAACAACATAAAAAATGAGCTAGATTCGGCCACTTTCCCCAAACCATGAATCAGACGCCACGTCCTGCAATCGCCAGCCCCCCCAACACCAGCCCGGCCCTGCGTCTGGCAGGCATTGAACGCGCCCGGCGCATGCTGATGCGGGAACACGCAGCGCTGCCCGCCGGCTGGATTGCACCCTGGATTGAACGCTCCTGGCAACGCTGCATGAGCATGGGGTTGCAGCACCACGCGGCGGTCTCGTTTGACCAAATATCCCATCAGCAGTTGCGCCAGACGCAAGAGGCCAACCAGCGACTGGTGCAGACCGCCAAGCCGGTGTTGGAGCACTTGGCGCGTGCCATTGTCAATACCCGCTACTTCGCCATTCTGACCAACGCGGGGGGCGTGGTGGTCGATGCGAATGGTGCCATTGACCACTCGGATCCACGTGCCCACCTGATCACCCGCATTGGCACCAATCTGTCCGAGCGCAGCATCGGCACCACGGCTATCAGCACCGCACTGGCCGAATTGCAGCCGGTCTGGCTGCACCGGGGTGAACATTTTTTTGAAGCCACCTCGGTCTACAGTTGTGCCGGTACGCCACTTTTCGGACCCGATGGTGCCTGCGTGGGCATGCTGGATGTGACCGGCATTGACGCACAAGAGCG
>DATCIC010000361.1:0-4894 GCA_036508025.1 Rhodoferax sp.
TGGAACGCCTCACCCAATTCGAAGCTCAGTGGGACAAAGGCTTTGCTGGGTGATTTACCTGTCTTCTCACGCCACGCCCGGATGAAGTTGGTCACTACGCTGTAGCCACCCCGGTAGCCCTGGGCCTGAATTTGCTTGAACAAGGCGCGCCCACTGCGCCTGCCGTGTTTGGGTCGATGGGCGTCGGCGCTGAGGGACTGGTCCAGTGTTTCTTCAAAGGCGGTGAGCTTGCCTTCAACACTTTTTCTGACGTACTTGGGGGTTTTGTCGCCGGGGGCTTTGAGCCACTTCTTGACCGTGGTGCGCGACAGCCCAGTGGCCTTCGCGATTGCGCTGTGGGAGAGTTTGTCGCGCAATTTCATGCGCCTGACCTTGCCTATCATTTCCATGGTGATCACCTTTTATGTACCTGCTGAAATATTCAGCAGGTCAGTGGAACACCCTGGTCAGTTTTCGGCTGGCGGCAACAGGTATAGCTTCAAGAGCGACGCTCATCTACTCAAATGCTGCCGTATCGGACACCATCACTTCAATCGCGCAATCTGCGCGCGTGGCCCTACCAAACCAGCTAACGGTAAAATGCTTGTCCCGAGATCGATGCCTAGCCTCTTCGTTTCCTACCAAAATCCCGGTCACGCACCGAGGCAAGGAGCACGATTTTCTTGTTTCCAATAGTTAGTTGTTTATAAAGAATCAAACCCATGTCACTTTCTAGCTCGACACTGTCCGCCATTCAAAAAGCTGGAGCCGCAGCGTTCACGGCTGACGTGAAACTCAAAAACGCCGTCAAGGAATATGCACAGCGTGTCAACGCGGCGATGGTGGAGAATCCGTATCAGTTGGGCAATGACGCCCTGTTTGAGAACTGGAAAGTCGTGGCTCGACTCTCGCAAACGATGGCAGGAATTGAAGAAGAGCTCAAGAAAATCCACCTTGTCGCATCGCAATTGACCGCCGATGACCATTCCACCGTGCTACAGATTCCTGCGCTTGCCGTGCCGACAAGTTTTGTAGAGCAAAGCCTGGCGAGTCAAAATGACGTGACGCCCACAGATGTGATCGTCAAGCCAAAGAAAAAGACATTGCCCCGCAAAACCCGCGCACCCAAAGCCAAAGCGAGCCCGAGCCCGGTTAAGGTCGCAGGCGCTGCAGGAAACAAACTGGAGCTCAGCGGGAACCCCGCCAAACTTCTGCGATATCTCGAGGGCGCGCTCAATGCGAACGAATTCACCGTCATTCACCAAACGGCCACTGCGCAGGCGACTGGAATTCCTCTTGGCTCAATGACCGCGGCCGTCAAGAAGCTGGTTGAGAGTGGTCAAATCATTGCTGGGCCAACGGGTAGCTTTAAGCTGGCAAATGTTGGGCAGCCATTGGCCCAATGAAGGGGCGCTGTCCCGAACTCACCTGCAGTTCTGGATCGGTGATGATGGTGTTGCTGCCGACGCGAATTTGACCCCTTTCAGATATGCTCCTCGTGGAGCCGAGCCACTCATCACCGATCAGAATTTACGTGTCAATGCCGAGTACATCAACCAGCCCGCGACTCATCCACTGCAGTTCCTGCTCAGCAAAACCATGCTTATCAAAGAGCATGTTCAGGCCGTCCAAGCCACGCTGAAGAAATTGAAGCAGCGCTCGACGATCGATTTCAACCGCCCCTCCTCCGGGGAAGGACACGCCACAGACACAGGACCCCAGAATCTTGAGGCTGTCATCGACCTGGTTCAAGAAAAACGCCCAGTAAGGCCACTGCAACTCCATCGCGCAGAGGAAGACCCGAACCTGCTCAATATCGACAAGCTCGCGCTCATCTTCGCCGTAGCCGTCCACCACCAGGGACATTTGCCCACGGTAACGCCAGGCATCCTCACGGGTCGCGGTAAAGAGTTTGAGACCTGAAACGACCGACGCGACATCGTGCTCCTCTACTTGTCGGCGCGAGATCATCAGGATGACAGGCTCAACGACGCCGCGGCGCAGGTCAATTCGGGGGAGGTTCGCCATCGTGCTGCCTCAGCTTTGGTCACTGTCGGCACTTGTGCCGACGCCATTGCGCTGTAACGCGTGGCCCAGCGCCTCGCTGGCACGTTGACTTTGTTCTTTGCGGCGTTCATCGGCCAGTTGCTCGATGCCCAGCATGCCCTCGACATCAAGTCCGTCCCACAGCTCAAAGTTCACCTGCATCTGATGCATCCAGAGCATTTTGGTCCCCTTGGGAATATCCCCGATACGCAGTTGCAGCATGCCCTCCAGAGCTCCTTCGTTGTCGTACGTTTCATAGCCATAGTCCTCCTCATAGCGGTCTTGCAGTTGTTGACCAATGTACTGGTATTCGCATGCGCGTGCACGGCTCATCTTTTGTGCCGACGCCCACTGTCCATACGTTAGTGCCTTCACCAGCACCAGTCGCGGCCCAAACCGGTGTGCCAGGGCGCGCAGGGTTGCCTCCATCTTGGGTGCCCGAATCCAGGCCATCTCGGAGATGTAAATGCGCTCCCCTTCTCTGGCAGAGCCTGCTTTTTGGGATCAGCCGAGATCAGTTGCTTTACCATCCCACCGGTCCCTTGTGAATGATTTCGCCAAGGCCGTTCTTGATGCCGCAATAGTCAAGCGCAACCGCATCAAACCCCAGGGAGTCCCGCATCAGGGTGTATTCAGCGCTCCGGTCATCATGCTGGTGGCCATGGAACGCCCTCTGCACGCGCAGGGACCTGGCCAACTCATCGAGAACGGCGAACCCATGCGGATGGCAACTCGGCGCCTCATGTGTCACCAAAATATCGGCCCTCTGCTTTGCCAGGCGCTGCACATCATCGGTATAGATCGCGGCATTGAGGGAAGGATTTGGCCTTTGCCCATTGCGCCACTGGTACGCGCCCCGGTTCATCGCCGCCTCTTTGTTTGCGAACTTGGCCGCAGCAGGTGGATACCAGACCTTGCCCAGAAAGTTGCCACCCAGTCCGGCGACCCTGACGCCACCCAGCTCCACCACCTGACCATGCAGCGCCACGGCATCGTTACAGTCATGCAGCATGGCCCAGTGCTCATAGGTGTGCGCATCATGATTGCCAGGAATGAATGCCACCTTCACGCCGGGGAAGTTCCTGCCCAGTGGCTCCAGAATTTCCCGAAATGACTTGTGGTCGATATCGATATCGCCGAGGAAGACCAGCCATGCCGGCTTCTGGGCAGCGGCCAGCAGCGCGTGCGCAATGTGCCTGAACTCGCCATGCACATCCCCAAGAAGCCAGATCCGGCGCAGCTTGTCTGTGATCATGTTCGGTCCTCAAACCAGGGGCGATCCATGGCGCATGGAATTGCCTGACGTTGCTGGATATGTCGCACAGGTAGTACCGTCTCAATCAATGCAAGGCCGCACAATTCGAGCCCACGCACCCAGGATTTCATTCGGTGTCTTCTTCGAACCAGATAAGCGGCAGGCGGTTTTCTGCGCGCATTCGGGTGTGTTCAGGACACAGCACCACAAACCAGCCGTCGCCGCGGTCATTCTTGCCCTGTTGCCCGCAGACAATGCAACTGTGGGTTGTCTTGTGTGCAGCTGCATCAATCAATTCAGAGAGTTGGCTGCTCAAGGCCGCGCCCTCGGGTTTTCGGCTCTTCGCGGCCGAGGTAAACGATGAAACGCCGCCCGGTGCAATCAAATCGATTCGGATCGCCGACGTCATGCCTTTCATTGCCCAATACCAACGGGCGGAGCCAAACTTTTCCTTGCACTGGCGCCAGTAGAATCCTTGCTTGTCGCTGCCCAGGAGTTCATCAATTCCACTGCACAGCGTGGCAAAGATTCCAATCCAGCCGCGGGGAATGGAGATGCCGATGTTCGTTCCGGCGAACATGTACGGGTAGCGGGCTTCAACTTGTTTTTGGGTAGCCATGATGTTGTCCTTTTTCATAAAAGTTATCTGCGGAATGCAGCAGATGGCTGTCGCAACGCATCGGACATGGCTGCATCTCGTCAATCGGGGTGTACTGGCCGCTCGTATCTCGGGGGTCGTCTGACAAGATCTCCGGCGTCATCACCTCGGTCGAGGACGAAAACCCCGCCGAGTCTGCATCCAGCACGTCTCGAATTTCATCAATCAAACAGAGGGCGTAGGCTTCGCAAAGGTCCATGCGCACGTCGCGCTGAAGTCGCAGGTGGAGGTGCTTTTTCATCTCCAGCACGAATTTTTGTGGATCTGCGCTCCACCGCTCCCACTTTCCGACCATTTTGAGCCAATCGGGTTTGCGATTGCCGTCGACTCCGGTGGTCAAGGTGGTGAGCTCCACCGCAACAGCCTTCCAGTTCAGATCAACATACCGAACGCGTGCGAGAACAAGATCCGCCAAAGCTTGCGCACTACCGGTCTCCAACAGCATCTTGTTCACCATCACATCGAGCAGTTTTCGGTCGACGCTATTAAGCGCGTGCGATAAATGGGTCGAATACGCCGCCGTCATTCCAGCCATGGACGATCCATCAATGCGGGCGCTGTGAAACAGCAAAAACGTGCCGCGATCGACCCGCCGACGCCCCCACTCTCCCATGGCCAGAATGAATGCTGCCGCGCTAGCACACTGAAAGGTCGACTCAACGGCGACGGACCTGCCGTCTTTGGCCCATCTTTCCATGGCGCGCAGCACGTACTCCATACCGTCAATGGCGCCACCGGGAGACTCGATGGAAAGTACGATCCGGGAATATCTGTAATAGGAAAATAAGATCTCGATTCGGGACACCAGCGCCAGGGCGCCTGCCTGACACATGGCGCCGGTATAGGGAACGCTGGCCTCATGGGCGCCCATCTCCGTGCGGTCCACAGAAAATTCATTCATGTTCTTCATCTTGGTCATCTCCCTGTTAGTTCTTTGATCCGACCTGGCGCTCGGC
>DATCIC010000362.1:0-2691 GCA_036508025.1 Rhodoferax sp.
CATCTCAAAATCAATCACATCAACCTGGCGACTCTCACACACCGCCTGGTAGAGCGCGACGACCTGATCCTCTGACAGTGAAATTTTCTCGCCGCCTTCCTGGATGGAGCGTCGCGTGAACAGCAAGGGAATGACACCGGCGGCTGCTTTGATGCGGGTCGCCAGCGCAATAACTTCTGCGGTGTTGCCAATGCCCTCAAAAAAATCTACCCGCCATTCCAGAATATCTGGCTTTTTGGCCAATACCAGCTGCACTTCGGCCAGGATTTGATCGCGTGTGCGCCCCACCAGCGGTGTGCAGATCAAGGGAAATTTGCCGCCAGCAACGGGCTGTCCGTGCAGCTCAATGGGCTTGCCTGTTTGCATGTCAATGTTTTCCTTTGGTCCAAAAAATCAGTTCTCGCCTGCCATGCCAGCGGCTTACTCGTCGCCCAGGTTGACCGCCTTGTACTTGCTGGCGAGTTCCCGCTGAGTGTCGCCGGGAACCGGCGCATAGTGCGAAAACGTGATGTTGTAGGAACCCTGGCCCCCCGTGAGCGACTTCAAGCGGCCCTGGTAGTCATCCAGTTCGACCAACGGAATTTGTCCGCTGATGGCCACGTTGCCGCTCAAACGCGGCTGTGTTCCCGTGACATGGCCGCGCTTATCAACCCAGCCCCGGCTGGTGATAGCCCCGGTGGCTGCCAGCAGGCTCTCAGCCAGAGTGGTTTTACCGGCGGCACCGTGACCGACCAGGGCAACCGTGCCAATTTTGGCAGACAGATTCTTGCTCATGAAAGTCCCTTGGGGTCGACCTATTTTCCGAACGCAATCCGCCCCTCCATGATCGTGCAACGTACGCGGCCCGGTAGCTCGTAGCCCGAGAACGGCGTGTACTTGCCCTGGCTGCGCAAGGCATCGCTCTGCACCGTCCAGGCGGCTGCCGGGTCAAACACGCACAAGTCGGCCGCGCCACCAGCCAGCAAGCGACCGGTGCTGGCTTGTCTTTTGCCCAGCGAGGCACCCAGGACGGCGGCCGGACCATGGGTCACCACAGCCAGGGCGCGCGCCAGACTGACACCGCTGTCCTGGCTCCATTTGAGTGCCAGACTCAGCAGCAACTCAACGCCCGTGGCACCCGGCTCGCTCTCGGCAAACGGCAGCGTTTTGGCGTCTTCGTCCACCGGCGTGTGATCGGACACCAGCGCATCAATGGTGCCATCCAACAAACCGGCACGCAAGGCATCGCGGTCGCGCTGCTGGCGCAAGGGCGGGTTGAGACGGGCCCGGCTGTCAAAGTAGCCGATATCGGCATCGGTCAAATGCAGTGAGTTGATGCTGATGTCGCAAGTCACCCGCAAACCGTCGAGCTTGGCCTGGCGCACCAAGGCCACGCCTGCGGCACTGCTGAGGCGGCACAAATGAACGCGGGCGCCCGTGGCGCGCATCAGCTCAAAAATGGTGTGCAGCGCAATGGTTTCGGCGGCCACCGGCACCCCGCTCAGGCCCAAGCGGGTCGCCAAGGCGCCACTGGCGGCCACGCCCTGCCCCAAAAACAAATCCTGGGGGCGCAGCCAGACGGCGTAGCCAAAGGTGCTGGCGTACTGAAACGCGCGGTGCATGACTTGCGTGTTGGGCAAGGGCACTTCGGCCTGGCTGAAAGCCACACAACCGGCCTCCGTGAGTTCCTGCATCTCGGACAATGATTCACCGGCGAGATTGCGGGTCAAGGCACCGAGCGGATAAACGCGGGCCTGGTGCAGCTTTTCAGCCCGAAAGCGCAGCATCTCGACCAGGCCCGGCTCATCGAGCACCGGGTCGGTGTCCGGCAGACACACCAGGCTGGTGACGCCGCCGGCCATCGCTGCGGCCATTTCAGATTCGAGCATGCCTTCATGCTCATGACCGGGCTCGCGCAGGCGCACCGCCAGGTCCACCAGACCGGGCATCACGATGCAGCCGGTGGCGTCGATTATTTGATTGGGCTGGAAATCATCAGCCATATTTTTAATAGCTAGAACCGTCCCATTGGCGAGGGCTACATCCACTATTTCATCAAAACCACTGGCCGGATCCATGACCCGGCCGCCTTTGATCAGAATATTTGTCAGTGTTTTCATATCAGGCCTCATTCCCTGCCACGATGCTCATGGCCGCCATGCGCACGGCAATACCAAAAGTGACCTGCGGCAGGATCACGCTGTGCGTGCCGTCGGCCACCGCCGAGTCAATCTCGACGCCGCGGTTGATCGGCCCCGGGTGCATCACGATGGCATCAGGCCGGGCCAGTTGCAGCTTTTCCGGCGTCAGGCCAAAGCTCTTGAAGAACTCCTGGCTGGAGGGCAGCAGCGCACCGCTCATGCGCTCGTTTTGCAGACGCAGCATGATGATCACGTCAGCCCCTTTGATGCCTTCTTCCAGCGTGTGGCAAACGCGCACACCCATGGGCGCCATGTCGCCCGGCACGATGGTCTTGGGCCCCACCACCCGCACTTCAGGGCAGCCGAGCGTGGTGAGGGCGTGAATGTCAGAGCGCGCCACGCGCGAGTGCAACACATCGCCGACGATGGCCACCGTCAGATTGGAAAAATCTTTTTTGTAGTGGCGGATGGTGTACATGTCGAGCAAGCCTTGCGTCGGGTGCGCATGGCGCCCGTCGCCGGCATTGATCACGTGCACATGCGGCGCCACATGCTGCGCAATCAGGTAGGG
>DATCIC010000363.1:0-7504 GCA_036508025.1 Rhodoferax sp.
GCGATAAACCTGCACGACTTGCCCGAAAAGATCACTCTTGACAAGAGTGGCGCCAACACGGCCGCCATTGAAAGCGTCAAGGCTGACGCCTGCGTAGACATCCTGATGCGTCAAAACAAATACCTCAGCACCATCATCGAGCAGGACCACCGGGCCGTCAAAAGAATCACATGTCCGATGCTCGGATTCAAGTCATTTTGGAGTGCTCGGATCATCATTGCCGACATCGAGACAATGCTCATGATCAAGAAGGGGCAGATGGACTGCCACGATGGCACAGTCATGTCCGCAGCACAGCAGTTCTATAGTCTCGCAGTTTGATCAGCAGGCCGGAAACGCAACTTCTTTCGGCCAATCTCCACTACCGCGACAAAACCACATCGTTTCATCAAAACTGGTTACCAGGCCGCGTTAAGCAACCTGAGCACTGTTTGCGGGCTGTCAATTTTCCTGGGATTGGTATGCACCATGCGGTCGTGCATCGCATTTTCTGCGATTAAATCGAGCAGTTCGGCTGGTACGCCGATATCACGCAAAGTCTGCGGTAGTCCTAGCTCTGCAATCAGGTCCCTCACCACATCCGCCGCAGGCTCGCCCGCCCGACCGAGAGCTTCACTCACCCACTTCTGCCGTTCAGCATTCACCGGATGATTGAAACGCAGCACATGTGGCAGCATCACGCATGAGGTATAGCCGTGCGGAACGCCAGCGGTGCCGCCAAGCACGTGGCCAATGCCGTGGCTGGCACCCTTCTCGACTCCCGCACTGCTGCCGATGATCGACATCCAGGCGCCAAGCTGGCAATCAAGGCGCGCCTCTAAGTTCGCCGGCTCGGATTTCACCGTGCGCAATCCCCTTCCGAGCAGGCGTAAGGCATGGTATGACGTGCCATCGGAAAAAGGTTTGCTGCTGATGGAACAAAGGTCTTCGACTGCATGGTCAACCGCTCGAATTCCGGTCGACAACCATAACCATTCGGGCGTGTGCATTGTGACTTGCGGGTCGAGGATGATGGTGCGCGGGATGGCGCCCGTATGGAAATAGGCTTCCTTCTTTCGGTTGACCGTGTCGGTACAGCCGGCCGCCGCAGAGAATTCGCCCGCCGAAAGGGTAGTGGGAATGATGACGGAGGATACCGACGGTGCGCGGTAGCTCGGACGGAAAGTGTGGCCGTCGATGTCGACGGTCAGCCGATAGGCGTCTAGTTGAGTCGGATTGGAGATGTCGTTGCCGAGGCAGATGGCAACCATCTTCGCCGCGTCAGTAATCGAACCGCCGCCGATGGTCAGCAGCAGGTCCGCGCCCGCAGCCCGTGCGCTATTCGCTGCAGCCACCACGTCGATGCGCGACGTATGGGCGCCGATCTTCGCGC
Organism: Rhodoferax sp.; assembly: GCA_036508025.1. Classification (GTDB taxonomy): domain Bacteria; phylum Pseudomonadota; class Gammaproteobacteria; order Burkholderiales; family Burkholderiaceae_C; genus Rhodoferax. Next base: position 1,373 of record DATCIC010000363.1, read on the forward strand.
AGACTCCGGCAAGCTGGCCGCCGAGCACTGACCGGATACGCTCCACCACGTCGGTTTCGCGCTCGATCGTGCCGCTGGCAAGCAGATAAATCCGCTGTGCACCCACCAATTCAAGCTCCTTTTGCAGTGCCTCGGCGAAAGGCGTTCCGTAGATAATCCGCCTAGTACCAGGGTAGCTATAAGTTCCTGTTTTCATAAAAGTAGTCCTATTTGCGCTAACGGCCGGTATGGCGTTATTGCCGGCGGTCATATTGGCCGCGCTTCATGGTTTTTCGCTGCTCGAACTTCGACACGTTTTTCAGTTACGGCACGTGCGGTCCGTGCAGGTCTTTTGAGGGTGGGAGAGGACCTGTATTGAGGACGTCCTTCGAGTGCATTGGCTGTGAAAATTCTTGCAAATCCCGAATGCGGTGCTTGGGAAGGCCTGATAACTGCATAGGCGGGGCGCCAGTGTCCTAGTCACCGGCGAAGTGTCGAATACTTTCGCGCATCGCGTCGACATAGCGTTCTTCGTTGGCGAGCAGCCGCTCAGTAAGTCCCGCCACGCCGATCACTAGGGGCTTTGCCGTCGGCAGCAACATGGCGATTAGAGTGGCCTGGGGCGTGACCTTGTTGACCGACATTGCATATCCGCGTTTACGGTCTTCGGCGATCTGCGCAAGGAGCGTGTCCGTCTCGAAAAGATGGTCAGCTTTCGACGTGGAGTTGTGCTTGCGTAGCAGCTTGCGGATCGTCGCATCATCCATGCTTGCGAGGAGTATGCGGCCGGTACCGGATCCGAATAACGGGCGTAGCGTGCCGATGTGCAAATGCATGCGTAGGATATTGGTACCTTCAATGACGCGCAGATATTGGGAATGCAGGCCGTTCTGCGCCGCCAGCACGATGGTCTCGCCAGTCTCGACGTTGAGATGCTCCATCAAGCGCATCAACTGACCGTTGCGGAACATCGCGTCGGGTATCCAATCCCCCAACAGCGCCACCCGCATTGAGGGCATATAGGTGCGTTCGTTGGCGTCGTAATGCAGATAACCGAGCGCAACCAGACTGCGCATCAGTACCGACGTACTGGAATGTGGCCAGTCGTGATGACCAGCCACCTCCGCAACGGCGGCGGCACGCTTCACCTGGTCGAAATATTCGAGAACCTGAATGGCCCGCGCTGCTGATTTGACGACGTTCTGTTCCATATTTTTCCAAACAAGATATTTAAGCAGTCACCGTTCATTGATCAGGATGCGATTTAAAAATGCATACATGTTAAATATTAACATGTAGGTATTTTACGTTGACAAAAGTTGACTGTCTAGCAGCCTGTCGGACTCAAAAATTCAAAATTCACAACTCTGGATTTGCCTAAAAAATAGGCAGTTTGGTCATAATTTCGCGGATTTCTGAGGTTTCTCACGGTATTTCCTTCCCTTATCCAACTTTTGGACGCAGTACTGCCATGCGCTTGACATTCCAGGCCAGGCAAACCAGATTCCATTCGCCAGTGACTTTGCGCAATCCGCGCGAGGAGAACTGCCTGAACCTCATCACCGATTTGATGATGCCAAACACTGGCTCCACCGTTTGCTTGCGAATGGCGTAAGCCGCTCTGCCAGCTTTGGTTGTCAGTCGATGGGTCATCGCCTGCATCGGCGTGGCATCTGCCTGCAGTGGTGCCGACTCTGTAAAACGCTCGCGCCAGTGCGGGTGGCTTGACCATCCATTTCCAACAATGAGCGAACCAGAAAAGGCTGTGGCCTATCTCACCGATATGGGTGACTACGACGAAGACCATAAAGCGTGGCTGTACAACAAGGCCAGCCTGCATGGTGTTGACTCGTTTTTCAACCAAGTGCGTCGCCGACTCTCCCTACTTGAGCGACCGATACATTCCAAGTCCAACAAAGGCAGGATATGGAATGGCTACTCCCCATACGATCCGGGCAATGTTGCCAAAGTCCTCGACATCATGCGCACGGTCCACAATTACATTCTGACCGGCAGGGATGGCAAGACGCCAGCCGAACGGCTTGGACTGGCCAAGACACCGCTGGATTATGAAGACATCATCTACTTTTCATCAACAGATTAAGTGAACGCCTTGGTAATTCTGCACGTACGGATCTGTGCGGGGGGCGGGGGGTAACCTCCGTCCCTACCGCAACCGACCGCCAGAGCGGCCACCAGATCCTTCATTATGGCAGCGAACGGGCGAAGCATCTGATCCTCCCCAAAATCACCGCTGGGCAGTGCTTCTTCGGCATTGGCATGAGCGAGCCGGATTCCATTGACACCCCATGTAGAGCTGCTGCACGATGTAGTTGAAAATCTTGTGCAGCGTCAGTTTGACAGGTGGCCCTCGGCGCCCACGCTGCAGGTGCGGCAAGACAAATGCCTCGAACTGCTGGAGACTCAAACTCGTTGGAATCCATTGCCAATGCTTGCTCTGCGCCATTTCGTCTTCCAAAGCGGGCGTATTTTGCCGCAAGCGACCTGTTTCCCCAGAATCCAATGTTTATGCGGTCTGCCAACCAATTCGGACCTTCGAAAAACCCGCAACCAGTTGTGCAACAGAACTCAGAAAAGACCAATAAAAGATTGATCAGAGCATTTGATACCTGGCCGTGCCAGTCTCATCAAGCTCGCGCCGAACCTCGCCACGATGCAACAGATAGTTGAGACAAGCCAGACTCTCTCTCGTGGCCAGGTTGAGCAAGCCGCCGTCGGTCTCGTCGATATTGCGGCCAAACAGGGCCGCAAACACATCCACGGCGCGCTTGGGCTCGCTGAGCGTCTTGCGCAATCGGTCCAGTGTGCGCTCCTGAGACGCGGCCAGATAGTCGAGCCGGGCGTGTAGTCCGCGAAAGCAGTCGTTGTGCGATGGCAATACCAGTACATCATCGGGCACCTCGCGCTTGACCTTGGCCAATGACTCCAGCCAGTCATGCATCGGGTTGGCGTCCGGTTCGGTCGGATGGACAGAGATGTTGGAGGAAATACGGGGCAACACTTGGTCACCCGAGATCAACAGCTTCAGATCGGCACAGTAAAGACAAGCGTGCTCGGGCGAATGGCCCGTGCCGACGATAACGCGCCAAGTGTTGGCGCCAATTCTGATTTCTTCGCCATCCTTGATGCGGCGATAGCTTTCGGGCAAGGCATGGATGTATTTGCCAAAGTTGCCGAAACGGGCCTGGTAGCTTTCAAGAGCCACACTGCTCCAGCCAGCCCTGCGATAAAAGGTGATGCCATCTTCGGGCGCATCACGGCCTGTGTCTGCCGTCAGCACTTGACAGTTCAGGTATTCAAGCTGGGTCATCCACAAACGGCAATTGAATTTGCGTGTCAACCAGCCCGCCATACCGATATGGTCCGGGTGCATATGGGTCCCAAAAACCCTTGTCAGTCGCCGCTGTTCGGCCGCATTGGCAAACAGCGCGTGCCATGCCGCCAGGGTTTCGTCGGTACACATTCCGGTGTCAACCACGGCCCAGCCATTGTCGTCTTCAAGACCCCAGACATTTATGTGGTCGAGCACGAAGGGAAGCGGCATACGCATCCACACTACGCCGGGCGCGACCTCGATCACCTTGCCCACTTCAGGGGGCGTCTTGAACGGATAGAGAAGCGTTGGCTTCTCAAGCTTTTCTCTTTGAAGCGGGATTTCAGTCATGGACAGGGGCTTGTTCTCGGGGATATGGGGATCTTCACTTCCGGCGCACAAAACTGGTCAGAAAAAGACATAGCGTGTTGACAAGATTTTGACTTATTCGGCAACGCCACTCACATCCCCTCGTAATTCGGTCCGCCACCACCTTCGGGTGTGACCCAGACGATGTTCTGCATCGGGTCCTTGATGTCGCAGGTCTTGCAGTGCACGCAGTTGGAGGCGTTGATCTGCAAACGATTGCTGTCGTCGGCGTTCTTGATGAATTCATAGACCCCGGCCGGGCAGTAGCGTGCCTCCGGTCCGGCGAACTTCTTCAAGTTGATCGCCACTGGAATCGAAGCATCCCTCAAAGTCAAATGCAAAGGCTGATTCTCTTCATGGTTCGCGCTGCTGATGAAGACGCTGGAGAGGCGATCAAATGTGAGTTTGCCGTCGGGCTTTGGGTACTCAATGGGCGTGCATTCTGCCGCCGACTTCAGATAGGCGTGGTCCGGCTTGTCGCGATGGATCGTCCACGGCACGCTGCCTCTGAGGCCAAACTGCTCAAAACCATTCATCATGGTGCCCACTCTCAAGCCATACTTGAACCAGGCCTTAAAGTTGCGGGACTTATTGAGTTCGGTATAGAGCCAACTAGCCTCAAACGCCTCGGGGTAGGCGCTGAGTTCATCATGCTGATGCCCACCAGTAATAGCGTCATAGGCCGCCTCGGCCGCCAACATGCCTGACTTCATGGCGGTATGGCTACCCTTGATGCGACTCACATTCAGAAAGCCGGATTCGCAGCCCACCAGTGCGCCACCGGGAAACACCGTCTTGGGCAACGACATCAGGCCACCGGCGGTGATGGCGCGGGCACCATAGGCCAGGCGCTTGGCGGGTTTCAGTCCCTGGTCCTCACCTTCGAGGTAACAGCGGATGGCGGGATGCGTTTTCCAGCGCTGGAACTCTTCAAACGGGCTCAGGTAAGGGTTGGAGTAGTTCAATCCGGTGATAAAGCCCAGGGCGATCTTGTTGTCTTCCATGTGGTACAGAAACGAGCCGCCGTAAGTGCTATTGTTCATTGGCCATCCAGCGGTGTGGACGACCAGACCAGGCTGATGACGCGCTGGGTCAACTTCCCACAGCTCCTTGATACCCAGACCATAGGCTTGGGGGTCACAGCCTTCGTCGAGCTTGTACCTGGCAATGAGCTCGCGGCCCAGATGTCCGCGCGAGCCTTCGGCAAAAATGGTGTACTTCGCCAGCAGTTCCATGCCGATTTGGAAGTTCACACCCGGCTCGCCCTCTTTGTTGACGCCCATGTTGCCGGTGGCTACTCCCTTGACGGAGCCGTTCTCGTTGTAAAGCACTTCTGCTGCGGCGAAGCCGGGGAAAATTTCCACGCCTAGGTTCTCAGCCTGTGTGGCCAGCCAGCGTGTCAAGGCACCCAGGCTGATGATGTAATTGCCGTGATTCTGACTGCACTTGGGGAGCAGAAAATTCGGCGTTCGATAACCTTTTGTTTTGCTCAAAAACAGCATGGCTTCATCGGTGACGGGTTGGTTCAAGGGCGCACCCATGGCCTTCCAGTCAGGAAAGAGTTCAGCCAGGGCGATCGGGTCCAACACCGCGCCCGAGAGAATATGGGCCCCAGGCTGTGCACCTTTTTCCAGCACCACGACTGAGACATCTTTGCCATTTTTTGTGGCTAGTTGTTTAAGCCTGATGGCTGTGGCCAAGCCACCCGGACCACCACCGACCACGACAACGTCATAGTCCATTGCTTCACGGGGACCAAACTGAGCCAGAATTTCCTGATTTGTCATGTTGTCTTTTTCTTCACAAAATTAACCCAAATCCCGCACCGTTGAGTGCCTGCATATTGACTACTGGTATCGGATGCCAGATGCCTGACCTAATGGTCTGCAAAATTGTCAACCCCGCCAGGCACGGCACCGAATACGCAGGAAAGCAGCTTCATGACGACCGTGCTGTCGCCGACAAAGAAGCCGGGGCGGGAGTGTCCTTCCAGGATATCGGCCAATACGGCCGACGGATGGATCTTGTAGGTTTTGGGATCGGGGTATAGTTCTTGCTCGCTGGGGGCAAACAGCACGTCACCACCTGTGGCCTGGAGTTTGGCCCAGTCAGCCTGCCAGGTGCGGGGATAAGTGGCAAAGTCCTCGTGCGGAACGAACTGCAGGCGGTTCACAAAGATGCTGGCCACGCTCACGTCACCGTGCAGCTTGGCGAGTCTGACCAGATCCAGATAGCCTTCGTGCAGGTTGCCCATGGTCGGCAAAAAGGCCGGCTTTCGATGGGCTGCCAGAATCCGGCCCAATTCAGCGATGGTGTTGACGATTTGCATTGTCTTGTTCAGTAGCCGTGCAGTGCATCGGACGGAAAACGTCCGGCCTTGACGTCTTCAACGTAGCGCTGGACTGCAGCCTGCACCGACGCGCTGCCATCCATGAAGTTGCGCACAAAGC
>DATCIC010000364.1:0-9948 GCA_036508025.1 Rhodoferax sp.
GCAGCGCGCCGCTCGGCATGGGGCAAATGCGTGCTCAGCCAGTCCTGGCATTGGGCGAGGGCCTGTGGGTGGGCAAAAACAACTTCAATGTCGGCCAGTGTGGGCTTGAGCCGCAGCAAGTTGTGGCGCACCAGAAAACTGGTTTCACCGATGATGTGCAGCGGCGAGTTCAGCAGCAAATCGAGCGAGCGCGAGATCACGCCCTCGGACGAGTTTTCAATCGGCACCACGCCAAACTCGGCGCTGCCCGCCGCCGTGGCGCGGAACACTTCATCAATGCTGACGCACAGCACGCGCTCGATGCTGGCGCCGAAGAACTGCAGCGCGGCCTGTTCGCTGAAGGTGCCGGCCGGGCCCAGATACGCGACCCGCTGGGCTGCTTCCAGTGCGCGGCAGGCGGACATGATTTCACGCCAGATCACGGCCAGGCTGGTGTTCTTGAGTGGGCCGGGGTTGGCCGTCTGCAGGCCGCTGATGACCTGGGTCTCGCGCTCGGGGCGAAACACGGCTGAGCCATCGATGCGTTTGATTTCTCCCACTTCATGGGCCAGCGACGCACGCTGGTTCAGCAGCGCCAGCAGTTCCAGATCAAGCGCGTCGATCTGGGTGCGCAGTTCAGGGAGAGTTTTCGCCATGGTGATGACTTGAATGTTGCAGACGGGGTTCGGAGCAGCCGGTTATTCAGCTGCGGCGCTTTTCAAATTCGCGCAGGTAATTCACCAGCGCCTGCACGCCGTCAATCGGCATCGCGTTGTAAATGCTGGCGCGCATGCCGCCGACAGACTTGTGTCCCTTGAGCTGCAACAGACCGTGCTCGCGTGCCCCTGCCAAAAATGCGTCGTTGAGACTTTCATCACGCAAGAAAAAAGGCACGTTCATGCGCGAGCGGCAGTCGGGCGCCACCTTGTTGTAGTAGAGCTGCGAGCTGTCAATCGCGTTGTACAAGAGCGCCGCCTTGGCCTGGTTGCGCGCCTCCATGGCGGCGATGCCGCCCTGGCGCTTGAGCCACTGAAACACCAGGCCCGCGATGTAAATGGCGTAGGTGGGCGGGGTGTTGAACATCGACTGGTTGTCCGCCACCGTCTTGTAGTTGAAAGCGCTGGGGCACACCGCCAGCGCATGGCCGAGCAAATCTTCGCGTACCACCACCAGCGTCAGACCGGCAGGCCCCAGGTTCTTCTGCGCACCCGCAAAGGCCAGTCCGACCCGCGACCAGTCGAGCGGGCGCGAGGCGACATGGGAAGAACAGTCGACCACCAGCGCGGCTTCGCTGCCCAAGGCCCGCAGGTCGGGCAAGGTCTGGTATTCGACGCCGTCAATGGTCTCGTTGCTGCAGATGTGCACGTAGCTGGCGCCGGGGTTGAGTTGCCAGCTGGCCGGATCCGGCAGCGAGGTGCGGCCATCTGCCTCGTTGTTGGCCGCGATGTTGACGCTGCAGTACTTGCGTGCTTCTTGCTGCGACTTCTGGCTCCAACTGCCGGTGACCACAAAGTCCGCGCTGCCGGCGGCGCCGGGCGGCGACACACGGGCCGACAGGTTGAGCGGGACAATCGCGTTTTCGGCCAGGCCGCCGCCCTGCATGAACAGAATTTTGAAGTTGTCGGGTACGGCAAGCAGTTCGCGCAAATCCGCCTGCGCCTGCTCGTAAATAAGGCCAAACTCCCGGCCGCGATGGCTCATTTCCATGACGCTCATGCCGCTGCCGTGCCAGTCAAGCATTTCGGCCGCCGCTTCGGTCAGAACTTCCTGCGGCATGGCCGCGGGTCCGGCGGAGAAGTTGTAGGGTCGATTCATCAGAAATTTATATAAAATCGGGCTATAGCCCCCGTCTATTATGGGTGAGTAGCTATTTAAATAATAGCAATTAGTCGGCGCTGCTGGTGTCGTCCTGATCGTCACTGGGGGTTTCATCAGCCACCGGGTTGGCGTCGTTTTCGACAATCCGCTGCAGTCCGCTCAATTTGGAGCCTTCGTCGAGCCCGATCAGCGTCACGCCTTGTGTGGCGCGGCCCAGTTCGCGAATTTCGGACACACGGGTGCGTACCAGTACGCCCTTGTCGGTGATCAGCATGATTTCGTCGTCGGCATGCACCAGGGTGGCGGCCACCACTTTGCCATTGCGCTCGGACTGGGTGATGGCAATCATGCCCTTGGTACCGCGGCCATGGCGGGTGTACTCGGTGATGCTGGTGCGCTTGCCGTAACCATTTTGCGTTGCGGTCAATACGCTTTGCAGCTCGTCTTCAGCGACCAGCATCGCAATCACGCTCTGGCCATCTTCGAGATTCATGCCCTTGACGCCACGCGATTGGCGGCCGTGGGCGGTCACTTCGTCTTCGTTGAAACGAACCGCCTTGCCGCCGTCGCTGAACAACATCACATCATGTTGACCGTCGGTGACGGCGGCGCCGATCAGGTAATCGCCTTCATCCAGGTTGATCGCAATGATGCCGACTTTGCGCGGGTTTGAAAAATCGTCCAGCGGGGTCTTTTTGACCGTTCCCATGGAGGTTGCCATGAAGACAAAATGGTCGGCCGGAAAGCTGCGCTTGTCGCCAGTCAAAGGCAACACCACACTGATTTTCTCGCCCTCTTGCAGCGGGAACATGTTGACGATCGGGCGCCCGCGTGAGCCACGCGAACCCTGGGGCACTTCCCAAACCTTGAGCCAGTAGAGCCGGCCGCGGTTGCTGAAGCACAGGATGTAATCGTGCGTGTTGGCAATGAAGAGCTGGTCGACCCAGTCGTCTTCTTTGGTTGCAGTGGCTTGCTTGCCGCGCCCGCCGCGTTTTTGCGCCCGGTATTCACTCAGCGGCTGGCTCTTGATGTAACCGCTGTGCGACAACGTCACCACCATGTCGGTGGGCGTGATCAGGTCTTCCGTGCTCAAGTCAAACGAGCTGTGCTCCACCAGGCTGCGCCGCGCGCCCAGTTTGGTTTGGCCAAACTCGGTCTTGATGGCGGTGAGTTCTTCGTAAATGATGGTGGAGACCCGTTCGGACTTGGCAAGAATGTCGAGCAAGTCCTCGATCTCGCCCATTACCTCTTTGTATTCGGCGACAATTTTGTCCTGCTCCAGCCCGGTCAGGCGCTGCAAACGCATTTGCAAAATTTCCTGCGCCTGGACCTCTGACAGGCGATACAGGCCGTCGCTGCCCATGCCGTACATCTTCTCCAGGCCGTCGGGGCGGTAGTCGTCGGCGTTGATCACACCGCCGTCAAGCCGGGTGCGGGTCAGCATTTCGCGCACTAATCTACTGTCCCAGGGCTTGGCCATCAGTTCAACCTTGGCTACCGGTGGGGTGGGGGCGTTGCGGATGATGGCGATGAATTCGTCGATATTGGCCAGCGCAACTGCCAGGCCTTCGAGCACGTGGCCGCGCTCGCGCGCCTTGCGCAGATTGAACACCGTGCGACGGGTCACCACCTCGCGGCGGTGCTGCAAAAACACTTTAATCAGGTCTTTGAGGTTGCACAGCTTGGGCTGGCCGTCGATCAGCGCCACCATGTTCATGCCAAAGGTATCCTGCAACTGCGTTTGCTTGTACAGGTTGTTGAGCACCACCTCGGGCACTTCGCCGCGCTTGAGTTCAATCACCAGCCGCATGCCTGATTTGTCAGACTCGTCCTGGATGTGGCTGATGCCCTCGATTTTCTTCTCATGCACCAGTTCGGCCATGCGCTCTTGCAGCGTCTTTTTGTTGACCTGGTAGGGCAGCTCGTCGACGATGATGGACTGGCGCTGGCCTTTGTCGATGTCTTCGAAATGAACCTTGGCCCGCATCACCACCCGACCCCGGCCGGTGCGATAGCCATCCTTGACGCCCTGGATGCCGTAAATGATGCCGGCGGTGGGGAAATCGGGCGCCGGAATGATCTCCATCAGTTCGTCAATCGAGGCCTCCGGGTTGCGCAGCAGGTGCAGGCAGGCATCCACCACTTCATTCAGGTTGTGGGGAGGGATGTTGGTGGCCATACCCACGGCAATGCCACCGGAGCCGTTGACCAGCAGGTTGGGCAGGCGGGTTGGCAGCACCAGTGGTTCTTTTTCGGAGCCGTCGTAATTGGGTCCAAAATCAACGGTTTCCTTGTCCAGATCAGCCAGCAGCTCGTGGGCGATCTTGGACAGGCGGATTTCGGTGTAACGCATGGCCGCTGCGTTGTCGCCGTCGACCGAGCCAAAGTTGCCTTGCCCGTCGACCAGCATGTGGCGCATGGAAAAATCCTGCGCCATCCGCACGATGGTGTCGTAGACAGACTGGTCGCCGTGCGGGTGGTACTTACCAATCACGTCGCCGACAATACGGGCCGACTTCTTGTAAGGCTTGTTCCAGTCATTGTTGAGCTCGTGCATGGCAAACAGCACACGTCGATGCACTGGTTTCAAACCGTCCCGCGCATCGGGCAGGGCACGGCCCACAATCACGCTCATGGCGTAATCGAGGTAACTGCGCCGCATTTCCTCTTCAAGGCTGACGGGCAGGGTTTCTTTGGCGAATTGGGTCATGGGGCGCTCGTGGCTAAGGCAAGATCAAAGGCAGCCTGCCATTCTAATGGGCCTCTGCCTGGCTTGGCCTGTGGCTTCCCGGCAACGGCGCTACCTACTAATGCTTGATTTTATGTAGGAGAAAATGCCGAAGCCCGGTTTCGGGTTCAACGCCGAATGTTGCTGTGGCACAATCAATGTAACGATTTGGGTGATTGGCATCCAAATCGTCTTATAAATTTTCGCAGCGCTGCTGCGGCTTTTTTCCCCAAAAGGAGAACACATGAAGAAATTAAATAAAGTGGCAATGCTGGTTGCTGCCGCAGCGTTCGCAACTGTCGCTGGTGCTCAAACCGTTGATAACTGGGTCAGTTCCAATGGTATTACCTGGAAAAATGGCACCAATGAACTGTGCTGGCGTGATTCCAACTGGACACCCGCTACGGCAGCCGTTGGTTGCGATGGCGCTATCGTTGCCCAAGCGGAACCAGCGCCCGCACCGGTAGCTGCTCCTGCCCCCGCAGTGGTCGCACCCACACCAGCTCCTCAGCCAGTTGCCGCCACCAAAGTGACCTACGCTGCTGACGCCTTCTTTGACTTCGACAAGTCGGTGCTCAAGCCTGCAGGCAAAGCCAAACTGAATGATCTGATTGGCAAAGTCAAAGACATCAATCTGGAAGTCATCATTGCTGTCGGTCACACCGACTCTGTTGGCACCAATGCTTACAACCAAAAATTGTCGGTTCGCCGCTCCGAGGCTGTGAAAGCTTATTTGGTGTCCAAGGGCATCGAGAAAAACCGTGTTTACACCGAAGGCAAGGGCGAATTGCAACCTGTTGCTGACAACAAGACCAAAGAAGGCCGTGCTAAAAACCGTCGCGTAGAAATCGAAGTGGTTGGTACGCGCAAGTAATCTGAGCTCGCACCAAGAATCAGCTTTCGGGCTGGTTTCAAAAAAACCCCGCTGTTGCGGGGTTTTTTTTGTGGGTGCAAGTCCTCTACTCATCCTGCAAAGGGAAGCGCTACGCGACACCCTGGGAACCCGATTGACCTGATGATGACCATCAGGGCCAAGCTGGACGATGACGAGGCCGCAGAGATGGGCTGATTCTGGTTTAGGGTGGGCCGCTGGTGAGATTCGGCGCTGCCTACAGATCGCCTGCAAGGGGATAAAAACAAATACGAATAAAAAAGCCTGCTATTTATTAAGTAGCAGGCTTTTCTTTTCCCGTAAGGGCTTTGACTGGTGGCGCTTCACGGATTCGAACCGCGGACCTGTGGATTATGATTCCATCGCTCTAACCGACTGAGCTAAAGCGCCGAAGCCCTGCATTATAGCCAGAAGCGTGGCCCTAAGCCCCGCCTTGGGTACTTATTCGTGCGAGAAGTTCGCCTTGCGCTTGTTCAAAAATGCGTCCATGCCTTCTTTTTGGTCGGCGGTGGCAAACAGCGCATGGAACAGGCGGCGCTCAAAAATGATGCCATCACTCAGCGTGCCTTCAAACGCCCGATTGACCGACTCCTTGGCGGCCATGGTGGCAATCTGCGAGTACTCCGCAATCATCAGGGCCGCACCAAGCGCTTCTTCCATGAGTTTGTCCAACGGCACCACGCGGCTGACCAGGCCCGCGCGCTCGGCCTCCAGAGCATCCATCATGCGGCCGGTGAGCACCAGGTCCATCGCCTTGGACTTGCCGAGCGCGCGCGGCAGCCGTTGCGTGCCACCGGCGCCGGGAATGATGCCAAGCTTGATTTCGGGTTGACCAAAGCGGGCGTTGTCAGCGGCGATGATGAAGTCGCACATCATGGCCAGCTCGCAGCCTCCGCCCAGCGCAAAACCGCTGACGGCCGCAAGGACCGGTTTGCGTACACTGCGGATCTGCTCCCAGTTGCGTGTGATGAAGTCGCCTTTGTAGGCGTCGGCAAAACTGAGTTGGGCCATGGCGCCGATGTCTGCACCGGCGGCAAAGGCTTTTTCGCTGCCGGTAATGATCATGCAGGCAATCGCCGGGTCGCTGTCAAAGGCCTTGAGCGCCGAACCCAGTTCGGTCATCAGCTGGTCGTTCAGGGCGTTGAGTTGCTTCGGACGATTCAGGGTCAGGATGCCAATTTTGTCGGCTTCGGTGCGAATCGTGATCAGCTCGTAGTTCATGGTGCTCTTTCGGAGGAGGGTTAAAAAATGAGGCGTGTCGCTAAGGTCTCAAGAACCATTAAGCCATTGACCAATCAGTTGACTGTCGCGCGCCGCCAGGCGCCAGGTGGTGACCAACTTGGGCAGTGTCAGTGGCAGTTTCAGCAGGCGCTTGTCGCGCGCGACCAGGACGCAGATTTTTGTGGCGCTTCCTGCGTAGAGCATCAGATCATCAAGCTTGTTGATGCGCCAGGCGCTGGCGGACTTGGCCGAACCCACTTCAAGGCCCAACCATTCATCCCCGGCCGCCAAACCCGCTTGTTCTGCCGCCCCGCCGCGCAGCACGGTCTTGATCTGCACACCGGCAGTCTCGGTCACGCGCAAGCCCAAACGTTGCGCGAGTTGGGCCGGTTCCTCCAGCACTTTGACGCCTTGCGCTGCCAGCAGGGACTGCAGCGGCAGATCGGCGGTGCCGTGCACCCACTGGGCGATTTCCGGGGCAAAAGAGCGCCCCCCCAAGGCTTCCAGTGCCGCTGCCAGATCGGCCTCGGTCATCGGCCCGCCCTGGCAGCGCAGCCACAAGGCGCGCATCACGATGTCCAATGAAGTCTTGCCCTCTTGCCGCAGCGTCAGGTCCAGACACAGCGCCACCAGGGCCCCCTTGGTGTAGTAGCTCACAGTTGCGTTGGGTGTGTTTTCGTCTTGCCGGTAGTACTTGACCCAGGCATCCATACTGGCTTGTGCCACGCTTTGCACGCCGCGCCCAGGCGTTTGCAGCACCTGGTTGATGGTCTTGGTGAGCAGTTTCAGGTAGGCGGCGTCGTCAATCAAGCCCGAGCGGCGCAGCAGCAAATCGTCGTAATAGCTGGTGAAACCTTCAAAAAACCAGAGCAGTTGCGTGTAGTTTTCGCGGCCATAGTCGTACTGGGTGAACTCGGCCGGGCGCAAGCGCTTGACGTTCCAGGTGTGGAAATACTCGTGGCTGATCAGGCCTAGCAGCGTCTTATAGCCTTCGGCTGCTTGGTCAGGCGCAGGGTTGTTTTTTTGCGCGCGCGCCGCTTGGCCCAGGCGCGGCAAGTCCTGGCGCTTGCAGATGAGTGCGGTTGAATTGCGGTGTTCCAGACCGCCGTAACCGTCGTCCACGGCGCTGAGCATGAAGCAATAGGTTTTATACGGTGGCTTGGCCGGGGCGCGCTTACTCGTCCGCACGCCATGCCAGAACTCGATTTCTGCTTCGCAAATACGTTGCGTGTCGGCCAACAGTTGCTCACCATCAAAGGCGGGTGGAGCGCCCGCGACGACAAACCGGTGCGGGATGCCGCCCGCGACGAACGCGCCATGCCAGAACGGCCCCATCTCGACCGGACAGTCCACCAGTTCGTCGTAACCGCTGGCCAGGTAGCTGCCAAAGCCATGGCGTGTGGTTTTGCCGGGGGGCAGTCCGGTGGCCAGTTGCCAGTCGGGCAGGTCCGGGTGCGCCAAGAGCGTCAGTTCATGCGGCAACGCCTCTTGGCCCTCTACCCGCAGAAACAGGCTGGTGCCGTTGAAAAAACCGCGCGCGCCGTCCAGCCAGGCGGTGCGCACCGAGTTGTCAAGCGCGTAAATCTCATACTGCAGAACCAGCGCTTGGTTCGCCAGGCACTGGGCCTGCCAGCTGCATTTGTCGAGCTGGCGCAAGGCCACGGCTTGGCCGCCTTGGTGCGCCTGCAGTTGCTGCAGATTTTTCGCAAATTCGCGCACCAGATAGCTGCCCGGAATCCAGACCGGCAGGCTCACGCGCTGCAAGGCGGCAGGCTGTGCAATGGTCAGCGTGACGGCAAATAGATGGGCGTTCAGGCTCAGCAGGTCGACCCGGTAGTGCACGGCGGCAGTGGCATTGGTGGGGCGACGGGTCATGGGAATATTTATATAAAAAAGGCCGCTAGCCCTTATTCAATAAGCGTACGCAGCTATAAATAAAGAAGTAAATCACAGGGTAAGCCAAGCGCCTGGTCAGACCGCTCGTAGGCCCAAGCGATGGAGATTTTCCATGTCTGCTTTCAGTTCTTGGCGGTGATCAGATGTTTCTCCACTTCGGCCGCGCCAATGGCACCCGGCACCCGCGTGCCATCGGCAAAGATCAGGGTCGGAGTGCCCGTGATCTTGTATTTGCGGCCGATCTCAACGTTACGCGTGATGGCGGCGCTGTCGCAGCTCGCCACTTTGGGCAACTGGTCGCGCACCATCCAGTCTTGCCAGGCTTTGGCCTTGTCTTTGGCGCACCAGATGTGTTTGGATTTTTCGATTGATTCGGCACTGAGAATCGGGTAGAGAAACAGGTGAATCGTCACGTTGTCCACGCCTTGCAGTTCGCGCTCAAAGCGTTTGCAGTAACCGCAGTTGGGGTCTTCAAACACGGCCAGCTTGCGTTTGCCGTTGCCGTGCACAATGGTGAAGGCGTCCTTGAACGGCAGCGCGTCAAAACTGATGGCGGTCAACTTGTCGACGCGTTCTTCGGTCAGATTGCGGCGCTGTTTGGTATCGATCAAGCTGCCCTGAACCAGATAATTGCCCTCGGCATCGGTGTAATAAATTTCCGTGCCATTGACCCGAATTTCATACAAGCCAGACATCGGGCTCTTGCTCACCTCGTCAATTTTTGCCAGCTGCGGAATTCGCTCCGCCAGGTTCTTGCGAATGGTGGCCTCTTGTGCGCTAACGCCCAAAGCCAGCAACACGGTGGCACAGAGCAGCGCGGATTTAGCTAATTTCATCTTGAGTCGTCCATTCATACGTTCATTCATTAAAAACCCATGGCCTGGCGCGCCACCCACTGCTTGACGGGACCGCTGCGTTCAAAGCCATTCATGCCCCCGTTGCGCGCTGCTTGCCAGGCGGCACTGCTCTGCGAAAACAGCCGCTGCAGACCATCCATGGTGGCCCCCATGACCAGCACTTCAGCCTTGCGCGCGCGCTCGTAGCGTCGTAGCAGCTTCTGATCGCCCACACTGCGCCAGTATTCACGCTCGTGCATTGTTCGGGCCAAGGCGGCCACGTCTGACAAACCCAAATTCAAACCTTGCCCGGCCAGCGGATGCACATTGTGAGCGGCGTCACCTGCCAGTGCCCAGGCTTTGCCCTCGTGGCTGCCCACCCAGCGCTCGGCGCGCGCCGACTGCAGTGGCCAGGCGCAGCGCTCACTGCTCAGCGCCAGTTGCCCCAGGCAGCCTTGACTGGCGACCTGGAGTTGCTGACAAAACTCAGCCGGGCTTGCCCCCAGCAACGCCTCAACCCGGTCCTCAAGGACAGACCAGACAATGGCCACGGAGTTCCCCTGCGGACCGTCAAGTGG
>DATCIC010000365.1:0-4231 GCA_036508025.1 Rhodoferax sp.
GTGAGCTCAATCCCTTTTACCGGCCTGATCGGTCGTACCGTTCGCGAATTTCGCGCCCAACGTCCCGACGTTCAGCTGCACATCAAGGAAATGCGTGCAATCGACCAAATCAAAGCGATTGTGGAGAGAGGCATCGACATCGGCTTTGTGCGTGAGCCACTGCTACAGGCCCATCCTCTGATCGAATCCCGCTGCGTGTACCGCGAGGCTTTCGTCGTTGCCCTGCCAGCAGACCACCCACTGACCAGCGCCCAAGCTGTACGGCTGGCTGACCTGCACGAGGACTCGTTTGTGCTTTATCCGCGCGACTCTGGCACCGTTCTTTATGATCAGGTGATTCGCATCTGTCATGGCGCTGGTTTTTTTCCATCCGTCATTCAAGAGACCCCCCAGTTCGCGGCAGTGCTTGACCTCGTCTCCGCCGGACTGGGCATCTCCATCGTGCCCGCTTCCACCGCCAACGCATCCTTGCCGAATGTGAGCTTTCGCCCGATCACCGATACGGTGGAACAGACCGCTGTTTCAATGGTTTACCTCAAAGAGGAAAGCTCGGCGGCGCTCGCGGCATTTCTGGCGATGGCGTTAGCGGAGCAGGCACCTTCAGCATAACAATTGCGGCAGCGCCAGCGCGCCCTTCCCGCACGCATGCACCACCCAAACCTATACTGTTTGAATGCCCCGTCAGCCAATCCACCGCTTCTGGCGTTCATCGGCCCTGCCCTTTGTGGAAAGCCGCATCGCCAACGACAGCACCGCCTGTTACGCGCCCCACTCCCACACCAGCCTGTCGATTGGCGCGGTGGATGGTGGGCGCAGCGTGTTGCACCACGGCGGCGTGTGTCGGCCCTTGTCGCAGGGTGACGTGGTGCTGATCCCGGCCGGCGAAGTACACGCCTGCAATCCTGAAAACGATGGCCAGTGGAGCTACCAGATGCTCTACCTTGACCCCAACTGGGTGCGCGATGTGGCCGGTGAAATGGGCACCTTCGATGCCCAGGTGCTCAGCCACTTGCCAAAACATACCACGCTGCACCACCTCCACACCCGGTTGACCGATCTGAATCGCTGCCTTTTTGGCACCGCATCGGTGCAAGACAAGGAAGCCGCGCTGTTGCTGTTTGTGGGCGATCTGTTCGGGTCGGTTCGGGCCAGGCGCAGCCACCCCCAATCAGACTCGAAAAGGCTACACGGGGTTCAAGCCATGATCAAAGCGCGATGTGCTGAAGCGCTCACGCTCGACGAGATGGCGGCCCAAGCGTGCATGAGCCGCTACCACTTTGTGCGCGCCTTCAAACGCACGGTGGGCCTGACCCCGCATGCCTGGCAACTTGACCAGCGCATCCAGCGTGCACGCCATCTGCTGGATCAGGGCATGGGCCTGGCCGAGGCGGCGCTGCACCTGGGTTTTGCCGACCAAAGCCATTTTCAGCGTGCCTTCAAACAGCGCGTGGCCACCACGCCGGGCGACTACGTGCGCAATATTCTTCAAGACTGAAGCCCGTCAAGCTGCGAAGCTCCGCCCTTCGATTGAATGGACGGAGACCACACATGACGCTATGGCAACAGTTTTTGATGATCGCGGGCCTGCATTTTTTGGCGCTGCTCAGCCCGGGGCCGGACTTTTTTCTGATTGTGCGCAGCGCGCTGATGCATGGCACGCGGGTGGCCAGCGGGGTGTGCGTGGGCATTGCCTTGGCCAACGGCTTCTACATTGCGCTGGCCATCAGCGGTGTCGCGGTGCTGCAAGAGGTCACCGGCTTGATGAGCGCACTCACCTGGGGCGGCTGCGCTTACCTGGCTTGGCTGGGCTGGCGTTTCCTCGGGGTTCGCGGCGCAGCACAGCGGGCCATCGGTGGCGACCAGGCGGCTCGACGCAGCTCTTGGTGGAAAGAGTGCCGGGTGGGCTTTCTCTCGGGCATTCTCAACCCGAAGAATTCGCTTTTTTACGCCAGCCTGTTTTCACTGGGGTTTGGGCCGGCAACCCCCTTGCACGTGCAACTGGCCTACGGCACGTGGATGTTTGCCGTGGTGCTGCTGTGGGACTTAGGGCTTGCCCGCGCCACCGGTCACCCGCCGGTGGTGCGGTGCTTCATGGCCCATGTGCGCAAGGTGGAGCGCGCCACTGGGGTGCTGCTGCTCAGCATCGCGGCGGGCATCGCCTGGTCGCGTTAATACAAGCCTTTTTGGCCTCTAGCCCTTATATATCAATCGCAAGTAGCTACAAATAACGTAGCAAACGAATAGCCATCTGGTGAACCTACCGCTGGCCTTACTCCGGTTCCTGCATCTGCCCGTCGATGTACAGCCAGCGCCCGTCTTCCCGCACAAAACGGCTGGTCTCGTGCATGCGCCCACCGCGCCCGCTGTCGCGGTAGCGCGCCACAAATTCAACCACCCCGGCGTCGCCCGTGGCCTGCGCGTGGCGCAGCTCCAGCCCCAACCACTTGAGCGGCGTCAATTCCAGCTCGCCGGGCGCGGTGGACGGGTGCCAGGTGGCCAGCAAATAGTCGATCAGCCCCAGCACGTAGGCGCTGTAGCGCGAGCGCATCAGCGCCTCGGGCGTGGGGGCGTACACACCGTCAGCCAAACCGGTGTGCCACGGGCCGCAGCAGTTGCCATAGGTTTCGCCACTGTCGCACGGACAGGCCGCGCGGGCCGGGTGCAGGTTCTTTTTCATGGCGGTGTCTACTGCAGCGCGTTGCCCACCACATTGATGCTGAGCGCCAGGATCAGCATGTTGAAGGCAAAGGACAGCATGGCATGCACCATCGTGAGCCGGCGCATGATGCGCGAGCTCACCTGCACGTCGGACACCTGCGAAGTCATGCCGATCACATGCGCGTAATACAGAAAGTCGAAATAGTCCGGTTCCCCGCCGCCTGGAAACTGCAGACCCGGGCCAGCGGGCTGCTTGCGTTGTTCTTCCTGGTAATAACGGTGCGCATAATGAAACGCAAAAATGGCCTGAATGAAAAGCCATGACGCCGCCAACGCCGCCATCGACAGCGCAATATGCAGCGTGCGCTCCATGCCCGAGAGGTCCGTGTGCTGCATCATGAAGACAATGGCAGCCACACAAGCCAGGGTGGCCAACACCAGCACCAGAAAAATGACCACACTGGGTTCGTCCTGCGCCTGCGCTCGCTCGCGCGTGCGCCTGCCGTCAAAGCGCATGCAAAGCCACCAGGCCAGCAGCAGGTAAACCGCAATGCCCGTACACCACCCCAGCAGTCCGCGGAGCTGCCATGCCAGCGGCAGCGGCAGCGCCGCCGTCAGCAGGCCAGCCAGCAAGCCGTAGCCCAAACGCTGCACGCCGGTGGTTTCAGAAATATGTTTGTGCATGGTGCCCATTGTGACGCGGCAGACCGGGCCGCTGGCAACAAGTGATTTAATGCCTTCGATGTACGATATCCTTGGATGATGAAGGACACACCCCATGACCGGGAAAAATTCACCCCCCACTCACCATGGATGGAAAACAAGCCAAATGTCGTCATGAACGAATACGTCATGCCTCAAACCCGCGGGGCCTTGCATGAAACAGTCAGGATGCACCTGGGCTTTTTACTGCTCGGCGTGATCTGTCTCGTGGCCTCGCTGCTGGCGCTTCCCTTGCGGGTGGTTTTGCCACGGGCGCTGAGCAAGCGAACCGGTCGCCAGCTGATCGCCGTGGTGTTTCGGATTTACCTGCGCTTGCTGGAGCTCATGGGGGTATGTCGCTTCGACCTGGCAGCGCTGGACGCGCTCAGGGCGGGGCCAGCCATGGTGGTCGCACCCAACCATCCCTCGCTGCTCGATGCGGTCATGATCCTGTCACGCCTGCCCAATTCGGTCTGCATCATGAAGGCCGAACTCCTCAACAGTGTCTTTTTCGGCGCGGGCTCCCGGCTGGCGGGCTATATCAGCAACACGCCGCTGCGCGCCATGGTGCAAGCGGCCGTGGATGATTTAAGTCAGGGCAACCATTTGCTGCTGTTTCCCGAGGGCACGCGCACCACCCGGTTTCCGGTGAACGCGATGCAGGGCACGGCCGGGCTGATCGCCAAAAAAGCCGGCGTACCGGTCCAGACGGTATTCATTGAAACCGATTCAGGCTTTCTGGGCAAAGGCTGGTCGGTGCAGTGGACGCCGAAGATGCCCGTCACCTACCGCATCCGGCTCGGCAAGCGCTTTGATCCGCCCCAGCATACGGCGGACTTTGCCGGTCAGCTGGAGCAGTATTTCCAGTCCG
>DATCIC010000366.1:0-2378 GCA_036508025.1 Rhodoferax sp.
CAAAGCCGGCGCAGCCGGGGCCGGATGCCAGCGTTCAAACCGCCTTGTTCATTGGCCGCAACGGCACCCGCTTGACGGCCCAATCGATCTGGCAGCGCCTGCGCCAACGCAGCCTGCAAGCGGGCTTGACGACGCCGGTGCATCCACACATGCTGCGCCACTCGTTTGCCAGCCACCTGTTGCAGTCCAGCAGCGACTTGCGCGCGGTGCAGGAGCTGCTGGGCCACGTCAGCATCACCACGACCCAGGTCTATACCCGGCTCGACTTTCAGCATCTGGCCAAGGCGTACGATGCGGCCCACCCGCGCGCCAAAATCAAGGCGACAACGCGAAAATAGGGCACACTTGCGATCATCATCAGAAAGGTAATCCATGCGCAATCAAGTCACGGTTTTGTTGGACAAAGGGGTTCAATTTCAGTTCAACGTCGGCGAGACCCCGATGGCGCCCGATGTGGCACGCAACTGGCTTGACGCCCAGTTCACCGCGCTCGACTGCGAGCCGCTGCGCGCCAGCGGCAAGGTGCTGACCGCCGACAAAGTGCTGCGCGTGACCGAGGCCGCCGGTGCAGACTTGTTCAAGGATGAAAAATGGGCCTTGGATTATGTGCAGGCGGTGCATGCCGCGCTGGCCCGTCCCCTGATCCGGGTCGACGTGCCCGCGATGACCGTCACGTTCTGACGCGGCGCGCCGGCGCCAAGCGGGCGCCGACAATAACTGGTGACCTTGGCGCTGGCCGACTGGTCAGGCCTCACAATTGGCCCCATGAAAACCATTACCTTGAAAGCGGGCAAAGAGCGCTCCTTGTTGCGCCGCCACCCGTGGATTTTTGAGTCGGCCATTGCCCAGGGTGGGGCCGATGCGGGTGAAACCGTGCGGGTGCAGTCTTATGACGGCCAATTCCTGGCCTGGGCCGCCTTCAGCCCGGCGTCCAAAATCCGGGCGCGGGTCTGGAGTTTTGTCGAAGCCCAGCGCGTCGATGAAGCATTTTTGATAGCTGCTTGCGCAAGCGCCATAAGGGCTAGAGCCAGATTTGATATAAATAGCGACAGCGTGCGCCTGGTCCACGGCGAGTCGGACGGTTTGCCGGGGCTGATCGTGGACCGCTATGGCGACACGCTGGTGGCGCAGTTTCTCTCCAGTGGCGCCGAGCGCTGGAAAGACGTGCTGACTGACGCCCTGCTGGCCGCCACCGGTCTGTCCAAACTCTATGAACGCTCCGACGCCAGCGGCCGCGTGCGCGAAGGTTTGCCCGAGGTGAGCGGCTGGTTGCGTGGTGACGGTCCGGTGGAGCTGGTGTTGCGCGAGCACGGCTGGCAACTGGGTGTCAATATTGCCACTGGGCACAAGACCGGGTTTTATCTGGACCAACGCAATAGCCGCGCCAAGTTTGCCGACTATTGCGCGCGCCTGAAGTTCAAGCGTGTGCTCAACTGCTATTGCTACACCGGCGGTTTTACGGTGGCGGCGTTGACCGGTGGCGCCGCGCACGTGACGTCCATTGACTCCTCCGGCCCGGCCCTGGTGCAGGCCGCCGCCAACCTGGCCTTGAACGGATTTGCGCCGGATCGCGCGACTTTTCTCGATGCCGATGTGAATGCCTCAATGCGCCAGTTTGGCGCTGAGGGCCAGACTTTTGACGCGATCGTGCTTGACCCACCCAAGTTTGCGCCCACGGTAGCGCATGCCGAACGAGCGGCGCGGGCTTACAAGGACATCAACCGGCTGGCGTTCAAACTTCTGGCGCCGGGTGGCGTGTTGTTTACCTATTCCTGCTCGGGCGGCATCGGCGCTGAGCTGTTTCATAAAATTGTGGCCTCAGCCGGCATTGACGCCCAGATCGACGGTTACATCGTTGAGCGCATGGGTGGCGCACCGGATCACCCGATGACGATCAATTTCCCCGAAGGCGAATACCTCAAAGGCCTGGTGGTGATGCGCAAATAACCCAAAACCCATTGCCCGCTACACTCCCCCCCTGCTGACGCCCCCCAATCCATTGAGAAAAGCAATGAGTCTTATCCCTGCAACCATCCTGACGGGCTTTCTCGGCTCGGGTAAAACCACGCTGCTCAAACGCGTGCTGGAAGAGGCGCACGGCCAGAAAATTGCGGTCATTGAAAACGAGTTTGGCGAAGAAAACATCGACAACGAAATTCTGGTGACCGAGTCCAAGGAGCAGATCATCCAGATGAACAATGGCTGCATCTGTTGCACCATTCGTGAAGATTTGCGCGAGGCACTGCAGTTGCTGGCGGCCAAGAAGCGTCAGGGGCTGCTCGACTTTGACCGCGTGGTGATCGAAACCACCGGCCTGGCCGACCCCGGTCCAGTGGCGCAAACCTTTTTCATGGACGATGAAATTGCCGAGAGCTATC
>DATCIC010000367.1:0-2352 GCA_036508025.1 Rhodoferax sp.
ATCCGTCTCAAACCGGGCAAGTCCCGAGCCGCCCTGACGATCACTCACCCCAACGCCGCCGGCATCGATATTGGCAGCGCATCGCACTTTGTCGCCGTGCCACCGGACCGGGACGACGAGCCGGTGCGCGAGTTTCCAAGCTTCACGGTGGACCTCAACGCACTGGCGGACTGGCTGACGGCCTGCGGGGTGAACACCGTCGCAATGGAATCGACCGGCGTGTACTGGATTCCCCTGTTCGAATTGCTCGAGTCGCGCGGCTTCACCGTCCTGCTGGTCAACGCACGCCACGTCAAGAACGTCTCGGGGCGCAAGTCTGACGTGCTTGACTGCCAGTGGCTGCAGCAGCTCATGACCTATGGGCTGCTCAGCGGCGCGTTTCGTCCGACCGACGCGGTTTGTGCTTTGCGCTCGCTGTGGCGTCAGCGCGGGATGCTCCTGAGGAGCCAAGGCCGGTATGTGCAGCACATGCAGAAGGCGCTCACGCAGATGAACATTCAGCTGACCAACGTCATCTCCGACGTAGTGGGCGAAACGGGCCAGAAGATTCTGCGCGCCATCGTCGCCGGCGAGCGCGACGGTCAGGTGCTGGCTGCCATGAAGAACGTGCGCATTCGCGCCAGCGTCGATGAGATTGCCAAGAGCTTGCAAGGCAACTGGCGTGCCGAGCACCTGTTCGCGCTCCAGCAGGCGCTGGCTGCGTTCGATTTTATCGGCACCCAAGTGACCGAATGCGACCGGGAGATCGAAGCGCAACTGGTGGGGCTGCAGATTCACGATGGCGAACCGGCCAAGGGCAAGAAGCGGAGTCGTGCCCGCAACGCACCGAAGTTCGATCTGCGCAGCCATCTCTTCAAGATGTGCGGCGTGGACCTCACGCGTATCGACGGCATCGACGTGACCACCGCGCTGGCGGTGATCTCGGAAACCGGCGCGGACATGTCACGCTTTGCCACAGTGAAGCACTTCACGTGCTGGCTGGGCCTGTGCCCGGGCACCAAGATCACCGGCGGCAAAATAATGAGCGGCAAGACCAAGCGCTGTGCGAACCGCGCGGCACAGGCTCTGCGCCTCGCCGCCGCCGCGCTGCGCAGCAGTCAGTCGGCGCTCGGCGCCTACTTCCGGCGCATGTGCGCCCGCATGGACAAGCCTAAGGCCGTGACCGCGGCCGCACACAAACTCGCCCGCCTGATCTACACCATGCTTACCAAGGGCGAGGAATACACCGATCAAGGACAGGACTATTACGAGGAACGTTACCGCGAACGGGTGCTCCGGCAGCTGGCACAGCGCGCCGAAAAAATGGGCATGAAACTCGTTATCTCCGAACAACCCGTTTGAGCCCATGATTACAAATCAATCACTTGGGTGGTGTTTCTTGAGAGATGCTTCTTGCAATTTCGCTCTGATCCCGGGGCGTCGTTCTTGTGCCATTGCAAACTTCTTGTGAGTACTTTAAGAGTTTGTGGTTCTGCAAAGAATCTGGCTCAATTTCGACAGTCTTCTGGAATATTGCAACGGCCAGTTGTGGATTGTTTTCGAGCAAGTACGACACTCCCAAATTAAAGAGTATCCGTGGTTCGTTGGGGTGATATTTGACGCCTTCCAGTACGGAAATTGCCTCTCTATGCTTCCCTAAGACGCCATAAGCACCACTTAGCTCAATAACCAACATCAGGTTCGCTGGCTCCAGTTCCCAAGCCTTAAGCAGCCAATCCAAGGAGTTTAAGTTGTCGCCCAAGCTATGGGAAACCTTTGCGATCATAAGACATGGAGCCGCGTTACTTGGATCTTCGAGCAATGACAACTCGAACAATTCTTTAGCCTTCTTGAGCTTACGTTTTTCAAAGAAACCTAAACTTTTATGCGGCTGCCCATCGAGCTGTATCAGGCCCTTGGAAAGATTGCAGCCTTCCGTAAAGAGCCGCATGTATTCTTCTTCAGAAGACACGGGTGGTTTTCCTATGCATGGCCGAGGTATCTACAGTTATTCAGATGCAGAAACGTCCAAGTTATTGCTAATAATACGGACACGATGGAATCGCCTGTAAGGTTTTGGATGACATAGAGATTATCCCGCGCGGGTCTCCTTATCAATCAGCAATCATACGGACAGAACCGGTGTCCGCTATGGAGCAGTTTCTTGAGAGACCGCTCTTGGCCGGTAGTTCCCATTGGCATTCTAAGCCCGAACGACCGTTGACGGTTGCACACCTGCCGTTCAGACGCGAATCAGGAGCCATCGTCGCGAGTGACCGCTTTCGATCCGCGTTCCCGAGCGGCGAATGACTGCTCCCAATTCGCTCGAATGTCGGCAATGGGTCGAATCCGGCGGTAGCCTGAATCGGCGAG
>DATCIC010000368.1:0-2188 GCA_036508025.1 Rhodoferax sp.
ATATCACCCATTTGTATTTTTCCGACCCGAACCGGGTGAATATCCTGCGCGTGCATCAGCCAGAACGCTTTGGCGACACCCTGGACCGTAGCACCACCCTGCAGGCGCAGCAAAAGAATCAAACCAGTTATGGTGTCGAACTGGGGTCGCTGGGTACATTTACGCTGCGCCTGGTAACGCCGTGGTTCGGCACCGATGGGAAATTGCTCGGCTTCGTCGAGTTGGGGATGGAAATTGATCATGTGCTGCGGGCCGTACAGCAACAGGCGAAGGTCAAGGTTTTTGTCTTGATCGACAAGCAGTTCCTCGACCGCCAGACATGGGAATCCGGCATGCGCATGCTGGGGCGTTTGCCGGACTGGAACCAGTTTGCCGATGTGGTGATGAATATCCAGGTGAACGAGCACATGCCTGCGGATCTTCTCCGTAGCCTGCAGCTCGGTCCTGCAGGCGAGCAGAAAATGGTGATACTTCCTGTGCCGACGTGTCATCGGGCGGGGTGTCACTCCGATCTTGCAGGCGAGCAGAAGGCGATACCTGTGCTGGCCAGGATTTCCGCCTATCGGGCGGTGATTCAGCCACTCAAAGATGTGGCCGGGCGCAGCGTGGGAAGAATGGTGACGCTGGTTGATGTCTCCCCCGAGGCAGAGACGCTCCAGGCGAAGACGCTCGATGCACTGATCCGCGAGAGCGCGTGGGTTGGCGGCATTGCCTGCGTGATCTTGCTGACATTTTTCTACTGGCTGGTGGGCAAAGTCGGGCAGCGGCTGGATCAGGATCAGCAGCGCCTGCGCGAACTCGCCGACCACGACGGTCTGACCGGGCTATTCAGTCATCGCATGCATTACCTGCGGCTCAAGGAGGAGTTTGCCCGCAGCGGGCGCACTGGCAAACCGATTTCTCTGTTGCTGCTCGATATTGACCACTTCAAACAGGTCAACGATCGTTACGGCCACCTTGGCGGCGATCTGGCGCTTAAAACCATCAGCGATCTGGTGGGGGGTACCTGTCGTGCGATGGATATTGCCTGCCGTTATGGCGGCGAAGAAATCACGGTTATCCTGCCGGAAACCGCTGCTGATGCCGCCATGCTCGCCGCCGAGCGTTTACGCCAGATCATCGAGGGCCAGACTTTTCCTTTCGAAGACAAGGAGAACGTTCATATCACGGTCAGCATCGGCGTGGCGACTTCCTCGGAACACCTGGCCTCGGCCACCGAACTGACAGCCGCCGCTGACCGTGCGATGTACCGGGCCAAGGAACAGGGGCGCAATCGGGTGGAACGCGCGGAGCCCCATGCCGATTGGCCAGCGTTTTAGCGGGTGTCGGCCAGCCAAAATAACTATATCCCAGTTCTAAGAATCGACAGCTTCGGGCAGCCAGTTGGGACTCGAATCTGCGTGGGATTACGTTCTAAAAAAAGCAGGAAGGGCCGGACCGCTTCTGAATTTCAGCCGTTCAATGAACCTGCATTGACCAGCCGGTTTGGGTCGTGAACTGCCCATCAGTAACTTGACGGAGACGGCCACAGAACGACGAGCAACACTCCAGGGAATCGCACGAGCTATGGCATTGCGCTGAAAAAGGAATATCCTTGCTTCGATCTTGTTTCCAGAAAGACAGCAAGACGACGACAATCGGTTTGCAGGTGTGAAGGTGTAAAACAATGAGTACATCGTCGATACGAACCCATCTTCTGTTGCTGGTTCTGGCCGTGTCCGTTCCGTTCGTGGCAGTAGTCGGATATGGCATCTATTCAGACAGGCAGCAGACCATCGCCCATACCAAGACCTCACTGCGAATGCTGACGAGCACGATGGTCAGCAACACGGGTGGCAAAATTGTCAATGCCCGCCAGATTCTCGAACGCCTGGCTACCCGCCCTCTCGTCAAGCAGGTCGACCCCAAAAACTGTGATGGGGCACTGAAGGACCTGTATAGCCTGAATCCGGGCTACGCCAATGTCTTGTATACGCATCTGGAGGGTGTGGCGGTCTGCTCGGCGGTGCCGCAACCCGGCGGCAAGCCGCTCAATTTTGGTAAAACGCCGTGGTTCGAGCAGCTCATGAAGGAGAGGCGCTTTACCGTGGGGCAGCCGTATTTCGGTCCGATCAGCGGGAAGTGGGTTTCCGTCCTCAGCTCACCAATCTGGAACGAGCGCCAGGAAATGGTCGGGGGGATTCAACTT
>DATCIC010000369.1:0-7829 GCA_036508025.1 Rhodoferax sp.
GGCGACCGACAAAGTGCTTGAGTTCATACTCGAATTCGGCCACAAAGGCCGGGTCGAACTGGTACTTGGCGTAAGCCGCCTTGAGCTCGTTGATGGCATGCGTCAACGTTTCGGAGACAAAGCTGCCGCCGTAAATGCCGAAGTGGCCACGCGGGTCGGGTTGTTGGTATTCAAACATGTTTTGACATCTCTGCAAATTGCTTGTCGGCGGCGCGAACGGCGGCGACAAACTGGTTGATCTTTTCGGGGTCTTTGATGCCCTTGTTGCCGGGGCCGGACACTTCCACCCCCGAGCTCACATCGACCGCCAGCGATTTACAGCGCGGGCGTAGCTGCAGAATGCCGCCTGTCACGTTGGCAGCGCTCAGCCCACCACTCAAGACGAGGTGAGCGTTGACGTTTGGAGGCAGCAGTGACCAATTGAATGTTTGACCGCCACCGCCGTAGCCCTCCACATGGGCATCGAGCAAAATGGCCTGGGCCTGAGAATAATCAAAAGCGAATTTTACGAGATCGAAGCTGCCGCCGGCGTCGCCCAGTGGAATACGTGCCGCACGCAAATAGGGGCGCGCCCCCGATTGGGATGCCAGCCAACACTGCTCCGGTGTTTCTTCACCATGAAATTGGGCTGTAGCCCCCGCTACGCTTGCATATGTAGCTATTATATTTTCAGTAGTCTCGTTGACAAACAACAGCACCGGTGTGATAAAGGGCGGCAGTCGGCGCGCCAACTCAGCCGCCCGCGCGGGCGTGACATAGCGGGGACTTTTGGCATAAAGCACAAAGCCGATGGCATCCGCGCCTGCGGCCACGGCGGCATCGACATCCTGCTCGCGCGTCAGACCACAGATCTTGATCCGGGTGCGCTGGGCCAGCAGGGGTTGGGGCAAAGGCGTGTGACTCATGGCAATCGATCAAAGGCAGGGGTGCGATCCGGCAAACCCCAGTGGGGCGCATAGCGCGGACCGAGAAAATAGAGTCCGTGCGGGGAAAAGGTCGGTGCCGCAACATCGCGGTTGCGCGCCAGCAGCACCTCTTTGAGCCACTCGGGTGGCTTTTTGCCTTGGCCGACGGTCAACAGGCAACCCATGATGTTGCGGATCATATGATGCAAAAAGGCATTGGCTTCAAACTCAAAGCGCCAATAGGCACCTTGACGCGAGATATCAAGGCGTTGCAGTGTTTTGACGGGTGACAGCGCCTGGCAAGCCGCAGCTCGGAACGAACTGAAGTCGTGTTCACCCATCAAGTAGCTGGCGGCCTGCTGCATCGCCGCCTGCTCCAGCGGTTTGAAAGTCCAACCGACCTGGCCCGCATCGACGCTGGGGCGCACCGGCGACTCCAGCAAGATATAGGCGTAGCGGCGTGACAGCGCGCTGGCACGGCAATGAAACTCGACGGGCACGGGTTGCGCCCACTGCACTGCAATGTCGCGTGGTAAAAAAGCATTGGTGCCGCGCACCCAGGAATTGGGGGCACGATCAAGTGGGGTATCGAAATGAACGACTTGCATCAGACCATGAACGCCGGCATCGGTGCGGCCGGCACACAGAGTGGAAACCCGCTGCGCGGTGAACTTGCCCAAGGCCAGTTCGAGCTGGTCCTGCACCGTCTGGCGGGATAACTGGCTCTGCCAGCCTTGGTAGGCCTGCCCGTTGTAGCTGATGCCGAGTGCCAGCCTCACAGTGGGTTCATGACGCGGTTTTCGGGCAATGCCTGACAGGGCAGTCGGCTCAGAGATTGCTCAGCGCACGCTGCGCCTTGATCTTCATGTCGCCCGAGGCTTCCGAGATCACTTCTTCAATCAGCGCTCGCGCCCCGTCTTCGTCACCAATGGCCCGGAATTCTTCTGCCAGTGCCAGCTTGGTGACCAGCGGGTCTTCATATTCGTTTGCGTTAGGTGTTGCGCTGGCATGGGTTGGCGGTTCCTCCCCCAAATCAAGGGACAGGGAGCCAAGGTCAAATTCCAGCATGCCTAAATCAGGAGCGGGAGGCGCTGGCGCCTCCGAATTGGGCAATGGCGTCGGGCTGGTGAGCCCAAAACTATTGGCGGCCTGCAGTTTGAAATCTTCGCTGTTCGCAGCCGGTTGGCTCTGGTCATTGCCTGCAGTATCCAGGTCGGGCAGCGAGAATTCGATGGCATCGGTGCCATCGGCTGCGTCGGCTTTTGCCGCCGTCTCGGGAGTCGCAAAAGGTGCCGTGGGTTCGTCCAGGCCAAAGTCCAGATCAAGGGCAGGGGGGGCGTCGGTCGCCTGCAGGCTGATGGTGGGTTTGGTGTAACTTGCTTTGGTCTCGCTGATGGCGCTGACGGGTTCTTCGTCAAGCGAAAAGTCGAGGTCCAGATCGAGGTCTACAGCCCCACCAGCCTGGGGGGCAATGACTTGTGCTGCCAGTGCTTCCGTGCCGCTGGCAAGACTGCCGGTCTGGTCGAGGGGCATCGGACGAGATGGCGCGCCATCCAGGTTGTTGGGTTGGCCACCGGGTTGATACAGCGCATTGCTCGGGTCAATGCTCAGACCCAGTTGGCAAATGTGCTCCCAGTCCGATCCCTCACCCTTGGTAATCTGGAAGGCCTGGGTGGCCATCTCTTGAAAGCTCTTGGAATCACGCCGCTTGGCGAAAATCTCAAGCAATTTTTGATGGATCGCGAGACGTCCGGGGTTGCTCACCAAGGCGTCTTTCAAGATTTCCTCCGCCTGCAAATCACGCCCGTAGGCGAGGTAGACATCGGCTTCAGCGACCGGGTCAACATCGTCTACCGCATCAAGCTGGCTGGGTGAGTAGACCATGGACGAGCCGGTGGCCGCATTGTTACTGGTGTCGACACTTTCACCACCACTGGCACCAAAGAATGAGTCGGGCTGTAAACGACTGTCCAGAAATGAACTGTCACCCGAGGCGGCTTTCTTGTGCTGCCTTCTGCGGTAGAGACCAAAGGCGACCAACAGGGCGATCACGCCGAGGGCGCCGGACAGGGCTAAAGGGCTTTCGGTCAGATCATCAAGCAGGCTCGGTTCGGGCAGAGAAGCGGGGGTAATCGCAGGCGTTTTTTTGGCTACCGAAGCGGCGGGCTTGGGGGCGGACGCTGCTGCGCCGACCTCGGGTGACGGAACAACTGCGTTCGCGGAAACTGCTGCCGGCACAGCTTGTGCCGAGGCTGTGATACCGGTGGCGTTTGACGCCGCGCCTAGCGTGGCGGGCAATGCGGCGGATGCCGACAGAGCGGGCGCCACGACGCTTGAAGCGGCCCCCAACTTGCCGAGATCACTGATGTTTTTGGCGATTTCAGTCGCCCGGTCGGCCGCCTCCTTGACATTGCGCTCTTTGGCCAGTTGGGCTTCAGCGGAAGTCCCCTGAACGGCTCCTTTTGACAAGGTCAATTTGTCAGGCACAGCGGTGAGGGGTTTCTTGTCCTCAACTTTGGCCTGCACCGTGCCGCTCGCTGTGCGGTCTGCGCTTGCCACCTGGGCGCCGGGAGCGGCACCTGCCAGTTTTCTACGGAAGTCGTTGAAGTCCTTGCTTTGGGCAATGATGATCTGGCGGGCCTCTCCGGCTGGCGTGGCTTGCGCTTGTGCCGCGGTGGGGATGTTCACGACTGAGCCAGCCTTGACGCGGTGGACGTTATTGCCGATGAAAGCTTGCGGGTTGGCGCGCAGCAAAGCCACCAGCATCTGGTCAAGAGACACGTTAGCTGGCTTTGTCGCCGTCGCTATTTTGCCGGCCGTGTCGCCGGGCTTGACGGCTACTGAGCGGGCTTCGGTGTCCTGGGTTTTGACTGCAGCAGGGCGTGCCAGCGGTTGGACTGGGCTTTGACCAGGTTCAACAGCAGGCCTTGCAGGCGCCGCCATCGGTCTCGAAGGTGCCGGTGCAACTGAAGCGGTCCGGCTGGCCACCGACGGGGCCGGGACTTGCACCGGGACTTGAGCTGGGGTTGGTGCAATGGCTGCCGCTTTGCGCAGACTGGGGGGATCAAACAAAAGGGTGTAGTCACGCACGATGCGCCCGGTCGCCCAGTTGGCTACAACAATCAGGTCAACGAACGGATCGTTGATGGCCCGGTCGCTGCTCAAGCGGATATAGGCACGCCCGTCAGCACGTCTTTGAAGCGTGACCTGCATGCCCGCCATGGCCGGGTTGTAGTCCAGCCCGGCAGCCCGAAAGGCTTCCGGCAACGCAATAGATGGCTTGAGCGAGGCAGCCTCTTCTGCATTGATTTCCGGAATTTCAATTTCCGCACGCAAAGGCTCTCCAAGCGCGGACTGGACCGTGATTCGACCCAGTGAGAGCGCAGCAGCATTTGATCCCCATAGGCCGAAAAGCGCAGTGGCCGCAATTGCCATGGCGGTTTTTTGCCAGAGATGAGACTTAGAAATCAATTTGTGGACTCCGGTGTTCGGGCGGCTCGGTAATTTGTCTTCATGATGTGAACAAATGCATCGGTACTGAAAACGTGAAAAGCACCATAGCATCAATGTCCTGGCCTGACAAGCCAGGACAGGCTTTAACTTTGAATCGTTGGCAGGCAGGGTATACACCGCTTGATTCTATGTTGTCGAGCGACAACGACCTACCATGCCCTTTGACGGCTATGGCAGGTCCTTGGACCGAATCCAATCAGCTTCAGGCAGCCAGCAAAACGCGCAACATGCGGCGCAGCGGTTCTGCGGCGCCCCATAGCAACTGATCGCCAACGGTGAAGGCCCCCACGTACTGCGGCCCCATCGCGAGTTTGCGGACACGTCCGACCGGGATGTCCAGCGTGCCGGTGACGGCCACCGGCGTGAGATGTTGCACCGTGGCCTCGCGCGTGTTGGGCACGACCTTGACCCAGGCGTTATCGGCCGCAATCAGGGCTTCAATATCGGCGCTGGGCACATCTTTCTTGAGTTTGAAGGTGAGTGCCTGGCTGTGGCAGCGCATGGCGCCCACGCGCACGCAAAAGCCATCCACCGGTGTCTCGGCGGTGCCAAAAGCGGCACCCTGACCCAATATCTTGTTGGTCTCGGCGCCGCCTTTCCATTCTTCACGCGACATGCCCCAACCGGTTTCATCCGGTTGTTTGCCAACGCCTAGGTCCTTGTCGATCCACGGAATCAGGCTACCGCCCAGGGGAACACCGAAATTGGCGGTTTCCGCCGGCGTCAAGGATTGCTGTTTGCTCAGAATCTTGCGGTCGATCTCCAGGATCGCTGATTTGGGATCGTCCAGCAGGTTTTTGACTTCGGCATTCAGGGTGCCAAATTGCGTCAACAACTCACGCATGTGCTGCGCGCCGCCGCCGGATGCTGCTTGGTACGTCATGCTGGTCATCCACTCGACCAGCCCCGCCTTGTACAGCGCACCGACACCCATCAACATGCAACTGACGGTGCAATTACCACCAATCCAGTTGTTGCCGCCTTTGGCCAGGGCATTCTTGATGACGTTCAGGTTGACCGGGTCCAGGATGATGACGGCGTCATCCTTCATGCGCAGCGTGGAGGCAGCATCAATCCAATGGCCGGTCCAGCCGGCAGCACGCAGCTTGGGGAACACCTCGGTGGTGTAGTCACCGCCCTGGGCGCTGATGATGATGTCGCACTTTTTCAGCGATTCAATGTCAAAGGCGTCTTTCAGGATGGTTTCATTCTTGGCCAGAGCCGGGGCTTGGCCACCGGCATTGGAGGTTGAAAAGAAGACCGGCTCGATCAGATCGAAATCGCCTTCTGTCTGCATGCGGTCGATTAACACCGAACCCACCATGCCGCGCCAACCAACCAGACCCACCAGATTGCCAATTTTCATCATCTTGCCCATTTAGAGTTGAATTAAAAACGTCAGAACAGTTCACCCAGACTGCATCACCTTAGGAGGCGTGCTGCACGGGTCATTACAAAGCCTTGACTACGGCTGCGCCCATCTCATGCGTGCTGACCCGGGTAGTGCCTTCGCTGTAGATGTCTGTGGTGCGTAAGCCCAGAGCCAGCACTTTTTTGACAGCGGCTTCAATGCGCTGGGCGGCGGCTTCCTGGTTCAGGCTGAAGCGCAGCATCATGGCGGCACTCAGGATGGTGGCGAGCGGGTTGGCGATGCCTTTGCCGGCAATGTCGGGTGCGCTGCCGTGGCTGGGCTCGTACAGGCCCTGATTGCTGGAATTCAGGGAAGCCGAAGGCAGCATGCCAATCGAGCCTGTCAGCATCGCGGCCTCGTCGCTCAGAATGTCGCCAAACAGGTTGCCAGTGACCACAACATCAAATTTCTTGGGCGCACGCACCAGTTGCATGGCGGCGTTGTCCACGTACATGTGGTCAAGCTCGACGTCAGGGTATTGCTGGCCCACTTCGGTGACGACGTCGCGCCAGAACTGGAAGGTTTCCAGCACATTGGCCTTGTCGATGCTGGTGACGCGTTTGCTGCGCTTGCGCGCTGCTTGAAACGCCACATGGGCTATGCGCTCAATTTCGGGGCGACTGTAGCGCATGGTGTCAAAAGCTTCTTCAGCGCCGGGAAAGTGCCCGTCGGTGGCGACACGCCGACCGCGTGGCTGGCCAAAGTAGATGTCACCGGTCAACTCGCGAATGATCAGGATGTCCAGACCAGCGATCAACTCGGGTTTGAGACTGGAGGCGCCGACCAGTTCCGGGTAGCAAATGGCGGGGCGGAAATTGGCAAACAGGCCCAGGCTCTTGCGCAAGCCCAGAATGGCCTGTTCCGGGCGCAGCGGACGATCAAGTTTGTCGTATTTCCAGTCACCGACGGCGCCGAACAAGATGGCATCGGCTTCTTTGGCGAGTTTCAGGGTGGCCTGCGGAAGCGGGTGGCCATGCGCCTCATAGGCGGCACCGCCGACCAATGCGGTTTCCATCTCGAATGGGAGGTCAAGGGCATTCAAGACTTTGACGGCTTCAGCCACAATTTCGGTACCAATGCCATCACCGGGCAAAACTGCAATTTTCATAATAAACTTATTCGCTATTAAATGTAGAGCTGCTCACGCAAGCAGGGTATGGGCTAGCCATGGTTTTTGTGCCAAACGCTGGGCTTCAAAAGCCTTGATCTTGTCGGCATGGCGCAGCGTCAGGCCAATGTCGTCAAAGCCATTGAGCAGGCAGTATTTGCGAAAAGCCTGTACTTCGAACGGCAGTTCTTCCCCGTCGGGCTTGATGATGACCTGACGTTCCAGATCGATGGTCAGCGCATAGCCCGGGAAAGCTGCCGCCTCATCAAACAACTGGCTGACCTGGGTTTCGTTCAGTACGATGGGCAGCAGTCCATTCTTGAAACTGTTGTTGAAAAAAATGTCGGCGTAGCTTGGCGCAATGATGGCCCGAAAGCCGAACTGGTCGAGCGCCCAAGGCGCGTGCTCGCGTGAAGAGCCGCAGCCAAAGTTCTTGCGCGCCAGCAGGATCGACGCACCCTGATAGCGCGGCTGATTCAGCACAAAGTCAGGGTTCGGCTTACGACTGTTGGGGTCTTGACCGGGAAAGCCCGCGTCAAGATAGCGCCACTCGTCAAACAGATTCTGACCGAAGCCGGTCTTGCGGATGGATTTGAGGAATTGCTTGGGAATGATGGCGTCGGTATCGACGTTTTCGCGGTCCATTGGGGCGACCAAGCCTTTGAGCAGGGTGAATTTTTGCATGTCGGTTTCCTTGGCCTGTCAGTTCAGACAAACTTCCTGACGTCCACAAAATGGCCGTAAATGGCGGCGGCGGCGGCCATGGCGGGGCTGACCAGGTGCGTGCGTCCGCCGGCACCCTGGCGGCCCTCAAAATTGCGGTTGCTGGTGGACGCGCAGCGCTCACCGGGCCCCAGCCGGTCGGCGTTCATGGCCAGGCACATGGAACATC
>DATCIC010000370.1:0-4574 GCA_036508025.1 Rhodoferax sp.
GCGCCGCTTCGAGCTGCTCCAGCAATTCATCCAGCGATTTCACTTGCGCCAGCTCGTGCACCCGCGCCGCCACGCCTTGGTGGCCGTGACCACCACAGAGCTTGGCCAGACGGATGCCATCGGCCTCGATCAGGCGCGCACCGGCCTCATTGGCCTTATCCAGAAACTGGCGCATGCGCGCATCCCGGCGCGTCGGTTCGAAATAAATCTCGATGATGGACTGGGGTGCGGTTTTGAGACGCACGCCAACGGCATGAAAGCCGAATAAAACTTTAGGTGAAGACATGG
Source organism: Rhodoferax sp. (assembly GCA_036508025.1). Lineage (GTDB taxonomy): Bacteria > Pseudomonadota > Gammaproteobacteria > Burkholderiales > Burkholderiaceae_C > Rhodoferax. The sequence continues at coordinate 289 of DATCIC010000370.1, forward strand.
TTGAATTATCACAGCTTGCGTTTCAGGCATCCCGCACAAACCGTGTCTATGGTCAACACAAAGCCGGGATGTTTGTTCAAACAACCCAAGCCTCTTATGTCCGCAGTCAGACTCAGGACGACACGGGGCCTTCAGCGCCGGGCTCAGTCGATTGAGCCGGATCGTTGTCATCGGGCAACTCGCCCTCAGCACCCTCGCCCACCTTGCGGTCAGCTTTGTGTTTAAGTTTCTCTTCTTTTTTCTTCTTTTTCGCCAGTTCTTTCTGACGTTTCTCGTATCCGTAATTCGGTGTTGCCAATGTATTCTTTCAGGTTGTTGGAAGCAACTTTACCAGAAGTTTCAAACATCTTCGTCGCGACAAACTGACCTTCCACCACGGGGAGTTGGGTTCTGTCAGTTTCAAACAAGTGGCTGCGCTGATGTCAGCTCAGCCACCAGCCGGAGTAGCGCGAGCTGCTCGGTCTGCGGGGCAAACAAGGGCGCACGCGCCGCGCACTGGGCTTGCAAGTGGGCAAAAAAAGCCTTGTCATGGTGACAGCGACGCAGCAGAGCGACCAGTTGTGCCGCATCATCCCAGTCAAAGTAGCCCGCATAGTCCGCACCCAGCATGCCCACGTTGCCGGCAATGCGCGAGGCCAGCACCGGTGTGCCCGAGCGCACCGCCTCCATCACCACATGCGCGCCGCCCTCCATGCGGCTGGTGTGCACCAGCACATGCGCACGCTGAATGCGCCGGCGCACCGCCTCATGCGGCAAACCACCCAGCCAGCGGTAGGCCGGGCAGGTGCCGGCGGTTTCTTGGGCCAGTGCGGCCAGGCTTGGGTCGAGCGACGCACCTATGTGGTCGATGCGAATAGCCTCCTGAGACTGAAGCAGCCGGGCGGCTGCGAACAGGGTTTGCGGTGACTTTTCTTCCCGCAAGTGGCCCACCATCAGCGCCTTGAGAAAACGCGCTGATTTGGGCAAGGTCAAGCGGGCCGAAGTGGACTGAAAAATCACACGGGTGCGTGTCTGCACTTCGGCTGGCAGCGCGTCCACCCCCAGCTCTTGCAGCACCACCAGGCGCTGCGCCAGCTGCAAAGAGCGCTGGGCCTGGAGGTCGGTCTGGATATCACGGTACAGATCGGTGCCAGTGAGCACCACCGCGAGGCCAGGCACAGGCTGCGGGAGCGCATCAGACACAGAAACACCAGCACGGCTGTGCGCCCAGGCAGCCACCGAGGCAGCCGAGCGACGCGCATGCAGGGCGACCATGCAGTTGTCGTGCGCCGCGGCCGGGCCGTCGGGCCACTGGGCGACGATGCGCACCTTGAATGACTTGAGCGTTGCCCCCCGCGACTGAAGCAATTTCCGCCAGCGACGCGCCGTTTGCCAATTACCATTGTTGGCACTCGCTAGCGACGGGCTGACAATTACCACCTGTTTTTTCATTGCATCAGACAAACATGCACCTCCCTTCAAACCCAATGCTGCCGACATGGCAGGAGGCCCACACCGCGCGCACCGCTGATGCCAGCATGTTGGCGACCCTGCTGCGCGCCAGCCGGGCACGCACGCTGGCGTTGGCAGATGCTTATGTAGCGGTTTTGGGTGCAGATTTGCCCGTGCCCTGCTCGTCCCAGCTCAATCCACCGCTTTGGGAACTTGGCCATATCGGCTGGTTCCAGGAATATTGGCTTACACGCAATCCTCAGCGCCAGCTCGGTACCCTGGCCGACCCGGATTGCCCGCGAACCGCCTCGCTGCTGGCGCAATCGGACGCACTTTACAACTCCAGCCAGGTGGCACATGCCACCCGCTGGCACTTGCCCTTGCCCAACCTGGCAGCCACCCAGCGCTATCTGGCTGAAACGCTCAATACCACGCTGGCCCTGCTGGCCGACAGCGCGCAAGACGATGCCGCCTTGTATTTTTACCGCCTGGCGTTGTTCCATGAAGACATGCACGGTGAAGCGGCGGTGTACATGGCACAGGCCTTAGGCCTGGCGCTGCCTGAGGTGCTGGCTGGCAAATGGCAGCGCGCCGCTGATGAACCCGTGCAAGCGCTCAGGTTGAAGGCAGGAGACTGGACGCTGGGCTACGCAGATGTCAACCAGCCCAGCCGGATGGCCAGCGGCTTTGCGTTTGACAACGAAGTGGCACCCCACACGGTCAACTTGAGCGCTTATGAGATTGACAGCCAGCCGGTGACGTGGAGACGCTATTTGCCTTTTGTGGCCAACGGTGGCTATACCGCCGCGCAGTGGTGGAGCGCCCAAGGCCGGCAGTGGCTCCGGTCTGCGCAAGGCTGCGGACCAGTAGCGCAACCAAACGGGCAAGCCCAGGTCGGACCACGTTTTCTGCGCCAGGTCACCCGTGGCAACGGCGAACCCGCCTGGGAGCGTCACCATTTTGGCCAATGGCAGCCGCTGGACAAGGATGCACCCGCCTGCCACCTGACTTACTTCGAGGCCGAGGCCTGGTGCCGCTGGGCGGGCCGACAGTTGCCCACCGAGGCCCAATGGGAACGCGCCGCCATGACCCGGCCCGGCTTTCACTGGGGTCAGGTGTGGGAATGGACTGCCAGCACCTTCAGCCCCTACCCCGGCTTTGAGGCCCACCCCTACCGGGACTACTCCGCCCCGTGGTTTGGCAACCGACCGGTACTGCGTGGTGCCAGTTGGGCCACGGCGGGGCGCATGGCACACCCGCGTTACCGCAATTACTTCACGCCCGAGCGCAACGACCTTCATGCAGGCTTCAGGACCTGCACCCAATAACAAAAGCTGGGGGGTTACGGTCGTCAAAGGCATTCGGTCTGGACAGACATCAGGCACTGGCCCACATCACTGCAAAACGACCGTACGCTGGTGTGGGCGCATCGGTCCACACCAGCGGGTTGGCAAACCCAGCCTCGCGTAGCAACTGTGAAAACCCGGAGATCGTCCATTTGTAGGAGTTCTCGGTATGAATGCGTTCGCCTTGGCTGAATGCCCGGCTGCCGCCCGGCCACTGCACAATGAGGTCGCGGCGCGCCACCAAATGCATTTCTATGCGGGATTCAACAGCATTGAACAGCGCGAGGTGCGCCCAATCCGTCAACTGCATGTCGCTGCCCATCAGGCGATTCACATTGCCTATCAGATTGCGGTTGAACGCCGCAGTCACGCCCAAGGCATCGTCGTAGGCTGCTTCCAGCTCAGCGGCATCTTTCACCAGGTCAACGCCAATGAGCAAGCCACTGCCCGCCGCCGTGGTGCAAGCAGCACGGACCTGGCGCAAAAACACCAAGGCTTGACCGGGCGTGAAATTGCCAACGCTTGACCCCGGGTAAAACAGCACCCGCGGCTCAGCGCCAGGTTCGCCAACTTCAGGCGGCAAATCCAGCGTGTGAGAAAAATCCAGCCCTACACCCACCATGTGCATGGCCGGGTATTGGCGCTGTAAACACGTCAGCGCACCACGCAGATAGTCCACCGAAATATCCACCGCCACATAGCGCGCAGGCGAGAAAACTCCAAACAAACCAGCTGCTTTGCCGCAGTTGCCCGCACCCAGGTCGATCAGCGTGGCGCCCTCTGGCACATGCCTGGCGATCGCTTGGGCATGTGCGCGAAAAATGGCAGCCTCAGTGCGCGTGGGGTAGTACTCGGGCAACTCGGTGATGGCTTCAAACAAGCGCGAACCCAAAGCGTCGTAAAGAAACTTGGGCGAAACTTCTGCACCACCGGGCTGCGGGTTGGCGGTCAGCCCTTGAATAAGTTCGTGGCGAATGACCTCGGCGCGGTCATGGTGAAGCTGGACAAATTCGGGGGTTTTCATGGGATGCGGCGAATGGCAAGTGCCTGATCGTAGCGTTTCAGGCCATCAACCGTAATTCCCATTAACATTGCCCCCGCCTTGGCGCACCTTCACATGCGCTGGCTAACGCAACTTCTGGAAAGCTCTTTATGCTCAACACCTCACGCCGCTTCACACTCCAAGCACTGATCGCCTGCGCTGCCTTGGGTTTCACAACCCAAACGCTCGCTGAGCAAGTCTTCAAAATCACCGCTATCCCTGACGAATCGCCCACCGAGCTGGCCCGCAAGGCCGCGCCACTGGTGAAGTACCTGGAACAAAAGCTGGGCATGAAGGTCGAGTTCACCCCCGTGTCTGACTACGCCGCCGCGGTGGAAACACTGGTCAACAAGCAAGTGGACATGGCCTGGTTTGGCGGCTTTACCTTTGTGCAGGCCAATGTGCGCTCAGGGGGCAAGGCCGAGCCTCTGGTGCAGCGCGCAGAGGATGAAAAGTTCAAGTCGGTC
>DATCIC010000371.1:0-3930 GCA_036508025.1 Rhodoferax sp.
CGAGCAAAGTGCAGGCCTCGGCCAGCCGGTCGCTGCCAGAGGGGTGGTCGGTGCGGGTCAGCACGGCTTCGATGCCATGCATCTGGCAAGCTTCGACGATCAGCGGGCTGTCACCTGCCACCACGACCCGTGCACGGCCAGCCGGGCTGGCACCGGATAGCACCCGTTGCGCCACCCGCACCACCATCGGCGCGCCGCCAATGTCAGCCAGCGGCTTGTTGGGCAGGCGACTTGACGCCAGCCGCGCCGGGATCAGGACCGTATAAGTCAAAGACCGAGTTCCTCGTCGCTCAGCGTGCGCGCTTCGCTCTCCAGCAGGACCGGAATGCCGTCGCGCACCGGGTAGGCCAGCCGTGCGCTGCGGGAAGTTAGTTCCTGCTTTTCACGGTCGTATTCAAGCGGCCCTTTGGTGACGGGGCAAACCAATAATTCAAGTAGTCGTGTGTCCATGGGCTAATGATAGCGTTGGCTTAAGGGTGGATCGCCAGCAAGCGGTCGAGCCGGGCGTCGAGTTGCACCAGAAAGGCGGGCTCGGGGGTGATGAGCAGCGGCACGGCCAGGGCCTCGGGCTGCAGTGGCCACAATTTGACCGCATCCTTTTCAGTACAAATCAGGGTGTAGCCCTCGTAGTCATTACGTAACCAGCTATTAAAATCGTAGTGGTCCGGCAGCGCCAGGGTGCGTGCCAAGGTCAAACCCTGGGCGCGCAGCATGGCAAAAAAATCTTCTGGCTTGGCAATGGCGGCCAACGCCAGCAAGGGCTTGTTGCACAGGCAGGTCGGACCAGCCAGATCGCAAAGTGCTTGCTGGCTGCCGTCAGCCTTTATGGCGTAGCGGCTCAGCGTGCGCTGCGCGCAGAAACCGGCAAAGGCGGGCGGTATGCCGGTGTGCAGCACCAGGTCCACGGCGCGCGGCCAGGGTTCGCGCAAAGGACCGGCGGGCAGCAAAAAGCCGTTGCCGACGCCGCGCTCGTCAAACACACAAATCTCCAGGTCGCGCTGCAGGCCCAGGTGTTGCAGGCCGTCGTCGCAGACGATGATCTGCGTTTGCGGGTAGCGCGCCAGCAGCGCGCGGGCGGCGTCAACCCGGCGGCTGGCGACAAACACGGGCGCGGCCGTGCTGCGCTGGATCAGGGTCGGCTCGTCGCCGACGTCGGCAATCGCGCTGTTGGCACCCACTTCGCGGCAGTCGTGGGTCTGGCGGCCATAGCCGCGCGAAATCACGCCCACTTGCAGGCCGCGCGCCTGCAGATGCCGCACCAGCAGCATGACCACCGGGGTCTTGCCCGCGCCGCCCGCCACCACATTGCCGACCACGATCACCGGGACCGGAATGCCTTCTGATTTGAAGATGCCGAGCTGGTACAGACTGCGGCGTAACTTGAACAGCACCCCATACAGCAGCGAGAGCGGCCACAGCAGCCAGGCCAGCCAGCCGCGGTGTGTCCAGGCGCGGGTCAGGCGTTGTTGCCAGGTTGCTGCCTTCGCTGGTTGGTTCATGATCTACCGGCCCGGGTATTGGCGGGGTTATTGTTTTTTATGCGTTGTATTCCCCCCCTATCCCCCCCGCCCCTTTCCACCCCCGCCGGGGCGGAAAGGGGAGCCAACAGCCACATTTGGCCTTGTTTCTTACGGTGGGACGTACACGCGCAAATTGGCGTTGAGGCAATGAATGATGCGGAAAATGCAGGTGATGCAAATGCTTTGAGCGTCTCGGTCCTGCGTTGCCGCCACTTGGAGGCCAGCGCGCCATCAAGAACAAATTTCCCACCTAAAAAGACGCGGCCACATGAGGCTCCCCTCTTTCGCCCGGCGGGGCGAGAGAGGGGCGGGGGGGTGTGAGTGGGGGCAAGAACGTTCAAAATACCAACCCAGTCAAGCCGACCAGCGCAGCAATCAAATGCAAGCGCTGCTTAACGCAACTTGGACAGCGCGGCGCTGGCCAGTTCGGCGATGCGGGCCAGCAAGTCGGTGCCCATGGTGCTGTTGTAGCGCTGGGCGTCGGGTGAAGCCAGCACCAGCAGACCAAAAGCCGGTGCCGTGCTGCCCAGCGGCCCGCTGCGCAAGGGCAGAATCGCCAGCGACGCGGCGGCCTGCGGGTCCGCCAGCCAGCTGACGACTTCAAAACCGGTGTTGACGCCACAAAACGGCTCGCTCAAGGAGGACGCAAACAGCTTGGCATCATCGCTCACGCCTTGCGCAAAGTCGGCCTGGGCAAAGGGCGGCGCCACGTCCCACACTTTAATCCCCACTTGCGGCACCGCAAACTGATCCTGGATTTCGGCGGCCATCTCACCCGGCAAGGCCAAGGGATCGTTCGCCAGGAACAGGCTGCGCGCCCACTGCAGCAGTTTGTCGGTTAGCAGCAGGTTGTCATGGCCATTGCGCATCATGTCCATCAGCCGATGCTCCAGCATCTTGATCTTTTCGCGCAGCATCTGCGCCTGGCGCTCCTGCAGACTCACGGCCCGGTTGCTGTGCGGGCTGTTGAGCTGCACGGCGGCCAGCAACTCGGCGTGGCGCTCAAAAAAGTCGGGCGTGTTGGCCAGGTAGTTGGCAATGTCGTCTTCGGTAATGGGGTTGGTAAAAGGAGTCGTCATAGGTGGTCGGGTAGGTTGATTTCGCCGTGAAAAACTGGGGTGGCAGGGCCGGTCATCAGCACCGGTGTGTTGGCGCCCGCCCATGAAATGCTCAAAGTGCCACCGTGCATCTGCACCTGCACCGTGTCGTCGAGCAGGCCGAGCCGGATGCCGGCCACCACCGCCGCGCAGGCGCCGGAGCCGCAGGCCAGGGTTTCGCCGGCGCCGCGCTCGTAAACGCGCAGCCGGATGTGGCCGCGGTCGACGATCTGCATGAAACCGGCGTTGACCCGCTTCGGGAAACTGGCATGGTGTTCAATCAAAGGGCCTTGCGACAATACTGGCGCTGTGTCGACATCGTCCACAAGCTGCACCGCGTGTGGATTGCCCATGGACACAACTGCTACATAAACAGTAGCTTCATGCGCAGCATTGACGAGGGCTAGAGGCCATTTTTGCCATAAACCCGAAGTTTGCGGCTGCAGACCGGTGGCGTCAAACGGGATATCGGCCAGTTCAAACACGGGGGCGCCCATGTTGACGGTCACGCGGCCGTCAACGCTCAGCTGCGGCTCAATCACGCCGCCCTTGGTTTGCACCCGGATCACATCCTTGGCACTCAGGCCCTGGTCGCGCACAAAGCGGGCAAAGCAGCGCGCGCCGTTGCCGCACTGCTCGACCTCGGCGCCATCGGCGTTGTGAATGAGGTATTCAAAATCAATGCCAGGCGCAGGCGACGGGCGCACCGTCAATATCTGGTCAGCGCCGACGCCAAAATGGCGATCTGCCAGCAAGCGGTAATGCGCGGTGCTCAAGCCAAAGCGGTTTTGAGTCTCATCAAGCACCACAAAATCGTTGCCGGCACCTTGCATTTTGGTAAAGGGGATTCGCATGGGGGCAATTATCTACGGCACAGGATGTTTAACTGCGTTCTTCACCAGCTTGTTCGCGACCGCACTGGGAATATCAATGGCGCAATGGTCGGCGACTTGCAGCAGGTACAGCAGCACATCGGCCACCTCATCCGCAATTTTTTCTTTGGTTTCCGGGTGAGACTGCGCCGCCTGGGATTGCTCGGCCGTCATCCATTGGAATATCTCGGCCAGCTCTGCCGCCTCCACCATCAGCGCGGTGCTCAGGTTCTTGGGGGTATGAAACGGCTGCCAGTTGCGCGCGGCAGCGAAATCACGCAAGGTCAATTGAAGCGCATGAATATCCATGGGGTGCTCTCCTGGTTGCACGGGTGATGCCAGTCCCGCCTGATGGGTCATTTCGAATTATGCAAGCTGCTCGCCCCAGGTTTCGTTGCAAAATTACGAGATGCCACGCCCCTCCCAACTCCTGCACCCCGC
>DATCIC010000372.1:0-3302 GCA_036508025.1 Rhodoferax sp.
CTGCCAGACTATTTGTCGGACTCGCAAGATCGGGCTCTGGTGGCGTTTTTGGAGGCTTCGGTGCCAAAGGACTTGAGTCCGGATGCGCTGTGGCAAACCATCCGCAACCGTACGGGCGTTGCTTTGCAGCGCGGTGCCGGATTGACGCCGCTCGAGATCCGGATGCTTAAGGTGTCATCTGTCTTTGTTGACCTGGATGCAACCAGGGGGCCGTGGAAGGTGAGGGCGCCGGCAACCGGTTCAGTGCAGGAGCATGACGCCCCGGTGGCTAAGTGGGTCCGGCCATTGCTTACCTACTGGATGCAATTGAGGACCGATCTCGGGATTCCCGGCGACTGGCTGCTGCCTTCTACGAGGTCGGGTAAGCCCTGGGGGAAAACGGCGCAGTTCGATTCCGTGGCCGATGTTTTTGAATCCGCGGCACTTGCCGGACTCAAGGGCGGCAGTTACCGGCTGCGGCATACGTTTGCGGTGCGGCAACTTGCGCGACCGCAATGCACGGAAGATAAGGTTGCGCAATGGATGGGGATTGATGCCAAGGAGATGAGCCGGTACCGAGGAATCTTGATGGCGCCGGTGGATGTGATGTAGATCAAAAATGAAATCTGATGAAAAATAGACTGACGTGGATAGTTGTTGCCTTGGTGCTGGCGGTGCAAGGTGCGTGGGCGGATGCGGCAATAGCGTATCCGCCTTTGTTGAAACCTGAGCCATACGAGGCTCAAGCGGCCCATTTGACTGCGCAATTGTTGTCCCGGTATCACTACAAGAAGGTGCCGATTGATGACGCCTTGTCGGGCAAGATATTCGATCAGTACCTGAAAGTCCTTGATCCAGAGAAGCTTTTTTTCGCTCAGTCCGATATTGACACGCTCGCAGGTGATCGAACCAAGCTCGGCGTGGGCATTCTTAAGGAGGATCTTAGCGTTGCGTTTCAGATGTTCAATCTTTACGAGCATCGTGTGACTGAGCGTGTTGAGTACGCCCGCGCTCTGCTTAAGAAGGGTTTTAATTTTCAGAAGGTCGAGAGTTATCAGGTTGCGCGAGACAAGGCCGCGTGGGCGCAATCCGAATCGGAAATACGCAAACTGTGGGGAAAGCGGGTCAAGAACGACTGGCTCAGGCTCAGGCTTGCTGGCAATGATGACCAAAAGAGTGTCGAAGTACTCGATAAACGTTATAGCAATCTTCTCAAGACCATGGGCCGACTCAAGAGCGGGGACGCTTTTCAGACCTACATGAATGCCTACACGTCGGCAATCGATCCTCACACCGACTACCTGGGACCTCGGGCGGCGGAGGAATTTGACGTTTCAATGAGGCTCTCGCTGGTCGGAATTGGTGCTGTGCTGGCCGAAATTGATACCTATACGACTATACGAAAATTGGTGCCTGGAGGCCCGGCAGGGCTCTCTGGAAATCTAAAGATCGGGGACCGAATTGTCGGCGTGGCTCAGGGCAAAGGTGGCGTCATGGCCGATGTTGTGGGGTGGCGCTTGGACGAGATCGTGGCAAAGATTCGGGGCGCAGCGGACTCGGTCGTGCGACTTGATGTGCTCCCGGTAGACGCTGGCGCCGATGGCAAACACACACTGGTCTCTCTTACGCGTAAAAGAGTCAGTTTGGCTGATCAGAGCGCGAAGTCGTCCATTGAGTCGGTGGTGCAGGGGAAGGCTACGTGGCGCATCGGGGTGATCACACTTCCATCGTTTTACGAGGATTTTTCGGCCAGACAAAATGGTGTTCGAGATTACAAAAGCGCGACCCGTGACGTCGCTCGACTTCTGTCAGCGTTGAAGAAGGAGAAGGTCGACGGCGTCCTCGTCGACTTGCGCAACAACGGGGGCGGCTCGTTGGTGGAAGCCGTTGAGCTCACTGGTTTGTTTATTGACAAGGGGCCCGTGGTACAGCAGCGCAACTCAAAGGGCGAGATTTCTGTGGAAAGTGACACCCAGGGCGGCGTTGCGTGGGATGGACCGCTGGGTGTCCTGATCAACCGGGCTTCGGCCTCGGCCTCGGAGATTTTTGCCGCCGCGATTCAGGATTATGGTCGCGGCCTGATTGTGGGGGAGCCCAGTTTCGGCAAAGGCACGGTGCAAAGCGTGATCGATCTCGATCAAGGCGTCAAAAACACCAAGCCGCGCCTTGGTGAGTTGAAGCTGACCATTGCCCAGTTCTTTCGCATCAACGGCGGTACGACGCAATTGCGCGGTGTCACGCCTGATATTCTTTTTCCTGCCGTTTTCGATGCGCAGGACTTTGGAGAGTCGAGCTTTGACAATGCACTGCCCTGGGTCCAGATCAAGGCGGCAGACTATTCGCCAGCGGGTGATTTGAAAGGTTTGCTTCCCCGTCTTTTGGCATTGCATGAGGCCCGTGTGACAACCGATACGGACTTCCAGCACTTGCTTGAAGACCTCGCTGAACTGAGACTGCAGCGAACCAAGAACTTGATTTCATTGAACGAGGTCGATCGCCGCAAGGAGCGCGACGCGAAGGAGGCACGTCGTCTGTTCCGCGATTCACAGGGAGATGAGGCCAGAGTCGCTCAGTTTGGTGCGCCGGGCAAGGTGGACGTCTCTCGGGATGACGGGCTGCAGGTCAATGAACGTAGTCTGGCCAAGGAGCTGGCGTCAGAAAAGGAGCAGAAAGAGGCTAAAGACGTTTTCTTGATCGAAGCCGCCCACATACTTGCGGACGAAGTGGATGTGTTGAAAACCGGCGTTGTTGAATCAAAATTCCAATCGGTAGTGCGTCGGGTTGTGTCGCGTTAGCCGCTGACGAGCGCACTTCGGGCTGGGACGAATGCCGGTCCCTTAGACAGGACGGATTTGTCTGCCAACGCGTAAAACTGGTCGCCAAACGACATCTCGTTGCAGCCCTTCAGCATCTACTGGTTGCGGGTTTTCCAGCTGGGCCGAATCTGTCTTTCCTCCTCTGAGAACGCCCATTTCTGGTCTTGCCGGTTGAGGTGCGTACCATCTCAATGCTTTGGCGGTTGAAATGGCTAATCTTCAAAGCAGGCAAGGGATTCCAACGAAATTTAGTTTGGCGCAGTTCGAGCAATTTGTCTTGCCCCATCTGATCTCTGGCAGCCGGGGCCCCGAGCCCAAACTGGGCGCCCACGCGATCTTCAACTACATCTTGCGCGTGCTATACATCGGATGTCAGTGGAAAGAATTGGCGATTGAAAAGGACACGCAAGGTGTTCCCGAGATTCACTACACCCGCATCTACAGTGCATTGCGGCGCTGGCAGGCAAGTGGCAGCATTGATGCAATCTTTGCTGGCTCAGTATTGAA
>DATCIC010000373.1:0-2521 GCA_036508025.1 Rhodoferax sp.
CGGCACGGTTTACAAACTCAAGGCCGGTGAGCACTTCGCCGGGCACTGAAGGTTCGGGCTCCAGCCCCGATTCTTTGCGTTCCCTGATCATCGCACCCCAGTGGATCGGGGATGCGGTGATGACCGAGCCGCTGATGCGCCGCCTGCAGGCGCGCGGCGAACGCCTCACGGTCGGTGCGCTGCCGTGGGTGGCGCCGGTGTACCGGCTGATGCCACAGGTGGCGGAGGTGATTGAATTGCCATTCGCCCACGGTGGCCTGCAACTCAAGGCCCGGCGCAGCTTGGCCCGGCAACTGACAGGCCGGTTTGATGTGGCCTATGTTTGCCCCAACTCCCTGAAAAGCGCCTTGCTGCCGCTGCTGGCGGGTATTCCGAAGCGGGTCGGGTATCTGGGCGAGGCTCGGGTGGGGTTGCTGACGCACCGTTTAAAAAACCCGCCCAAGGCCCAGCGCCCGCCCATGGTGGCGTTTTACTCGGCACTCAGTGGTGCGGCGGACCCAGGCAACGATCGGCCGCAACTGCAGATGAATCCGGTTGAGGTTGACACCGCCCTGGCGGCACTGGATTTGCAACGCGGTGCTTATGACGTGTTTGCTCCTGGGGCTGAATACGGCCCGGCCAAACGCTGGCCGACCCGTCATTTTGCCGAGTTGGCCCGCCGTCTTGAGCTGCCGGTCGTGTTACTGGGTTCCGCCAAAGAACGTGACTTGTGCCATGAGATTGCCGGCCTGGTCAACGCCGACCAGCCGGGCAAATGCCGCAATCTTGCCGGCGAAACCTCGCTCGCCCAGGCGTTCAGTGTCATTGCAGCTGCAAAATGCCTGGTCAGCAACGACTCCGGCCTGATGCATGTGGGAGCCGCCTTGGGTGTGCGTCAAGTGGCCCTGTTCGGCTCCAGCAGCCCGCTGCACACGCCGCCCCTCAATGACAGAGCGACCGTTCTGTGGCTCAAAAACGATGCAAGTTACCAGCCGCCGCTTGATTGCGCGCCGTGTTTTGAGCGCGAATGTCCGCTTGGGCACACGCGCTGCCTGGTGGATATCACGGCTACCCGTGTGCTACTAAATATGTAGCTATATAGGCAATGAAGACGGGGGCTAGAGGCTGATTTTATATAATAAACACCCGAAGGAAGCGACTTTTATACTTTGCTGACCGGCGAAAGCGGCAACTGGACGATAAAACAGGCGCCGCCATCGGGGCGATTCTCGCAAGACACCGTGCCACCATGGCGCAGGGCGATGGATTTCACCAGGGCCAGCCCCAGGCCGACGCCGCCATCGCGCTCGGTGGCGCCTGGCAAGCGGTAAAAGGGCTCAAAAATCCGTTCTCGCAGCTCGGGTGGAACGCCTGGACCACGGTCACAGACGCTGATGATGGCCTGGCTGCCGGTCTTGCGCAGTGTCACCGTGATCTCGCCCGCCGCATGGCGCCGCGCATTCTCCAGCAGGTTGCGCATCGCGCGGCGCAGCAACTTGGTGACACCTTGCACCGGTAAGTCGGATGGTCCTGCAGGCTCGGCCTGCGTGACTGATGGGTCGCTGGCCAGTTGCACATCGAGCTCGGCGTTGACCCGAGCGCACTCCTCCGCTGCCAGACCAATCAGGTCAACCGACTCAATCGTGCCCATGTCGGCTTCGCGGGCATCCAGGCGGCTGGCCAGCAAAATCTCTTCAATCAACTGGTCCAACTCATTGATGTTGCGGGAGATCTCGTTCTTGAACGCCGGGGACGCCGGCGAACCCATCAACTCCAGCCCCATGCGAATGCGGGTCAGCGGCGAGCGCAGTTCATGCGAGGCGTTGGCCAGCAATGATTTTTGCGATGCCAGCAGCGATTCATGCGACTTCACCAGGGTCTCGATGCGCTCGGCCGCGTGGTTGAAACGCGCTGCCAGAAAGGTCACCTCATCGGCGCCGGCCTCCGGCACCCGGATCGAAAGGTCGCCTTCGCCCCACTTCTCCACCCCGTTTTGCAGCAACTCCAGACGACGCGTGAGCTTGCGAATAATCGGATACGTGGCCAGCGCCACCGCGATGCCGACCAGGGACAGGGTCCAGAAAAACCCAAAGGGCGGGCGGCTCCAGGGTGACTGCGGCGGGCGCGGGAATTGCAGGTGCACCATTTGCCCATCGTTCATCACCACCACAAACTCCGGGTCGTTGCCATACTGGCTGTAGGGCCCGAGCCAGCGATCCTGCGCATCTGGCGCCCTGTCGCTGTTCTCCCCAAACCCGATGTCCGGCGGCCGTCGCATGCGGGAATGCCCATTGCCAATGATTCTCCCGACATGGTCGCGGATGACCACATTGCGCAGCGGGGGTTCGGCCGTCAGGCGCCAGGCCCAACCGACCAGCAAGGTCAGTACTGCCACCGCCAGCACCACGGCCAGCCAGATCCGCACATACAGTTTCTTGAAGAACATGCTCAGTCTTGCTGGCGGGCGAATACGTAGCCGACGCCGCGTACCGTGAGAATGCGCTTGGGATCCTTGGCATCGAGTTCAATGGCCGCGCGGATG
>DATCIC010000374.1:0-3471 GCA_036508025.1 Rhodoferax sp.
TGCAATGTCGAACACACTGATGCCTTCGACCCGGCTTGGCGTGCCGGTGAAGTACTTGACCACGACCTTGCTGGACAAGCCAATGGCCTCGAACAGTTGCGCGCCGCAGTAGCTCATGTAGGTGCTCACGCCCATCTTGGACATGATCTTGGACAGTCCCTTGCCGACTGCCTTGACGTAGTTGTAAATGGCTTTTTCGGCACTCAACTCGCCTGGCAGATCCTTGCAGATGCTGGCCAGTGTTTCCATCGCCAGGTACGGGTGCACCGCCTCGGCGCCATAGCCCGCCAGCACGCCAAAGTGATGCACTTCACGCGCGGTGCCGGTCTCCACCACCAGACCGGCGGTGGTGCGCAACCCGGCGCGCACCAGGTGCTGGTGCACCGCAGAGAGCGCCAGCAGCGCGGGGATGGCGACTTGCGTCGCGCTGATGCCGCGGTCGCTGATGATCAGGATGTTGCTGCCGCTCTTGATCGCGTCCACCGCTTCGGCGCACAAGGAGGCCAATTGCGCTTCCACGCCCTCATGGCCCCAGGCCAGCGGGTAGGTGATGTCGAGCGTGTGGCTGCGGAACTTGCCGCGTGTGTACTTTTCGATGTCGCGCAACTTGGCCATGTCGGCAAAGTCCAGCACCGGCTGGCTCACCTCAAGCCGCATCGGCGGGTTGACCTGGTTGATGTCGAGCAGGTTGGGCTTGGGGCCGACAAAGGACACCAGGCTCATGACGATCGCTTCGCGAATCGGGTCGATCGGCGGATTCGTCACCTGGGCAAACAACTGCTTGAAGTAGTTGTAGAGCGGCTTGTTCTTGTCGGAAAGGACGGCCAGCGGGCTGTCGTTGCCCATTGAACCGGTGGCTTCTTCGCCGTTGCTGGCCATGGGGGCAATCAGGAACTTGATGTCTTCCTGCGTGAAGCCAAAAGCCTGCTGGCGGTCGAGCAGACTGACCGCCACTTCGGACGCCGAGGCGGGCTCGCTGCCGCCCACCACATCGTCCAGGCGAATGCGCAGGTTCTCGATCCATTGCTGGTAGGGCTTGCTGTTGGCCAGGTTGGACTTGAGCTCTTCGTCGTCGATCATGCGGCCCTGTTCCAGGTCAATCAGGAACATCTTGCCGGGCTGCAGGCGCCATTTGCGCACGATCTTGTTTTCCGGTACCGGCAACACGCCGGATTCGGATGCCATGATCACCAGATCGTCATCGGTGATGCAGTAGCGCGACGGGCGCAGGCCGTTGCGGTCGAGCGTGGCGCCAATCTGGCGGCCGTCGGTGAACACAATGCTGGCCGGGCCGTCCCACGGCTCCGGGATCATCATCATCACCGCTTGCGCCAGCGGGTAGCCGGCCATGGTCAGCAGTTCCAGGCAATTGTCAAAGGTGGCGGTGTCCGACTGGTCGGGAAAGCTGATCGGGTAGAGCTTTTGCAAATCCAAGCCCAGCACCGGGGAACTCATCACGCCTTCGCGCGCCTTCATCCAGTTGTAGTTGCCCTTGACGGTGTTGATTTCGCCGTTGTGCGCCACATAGCGGTACGGGTGCGCCAGCGGCCACTCGGGGAAGGTGTTGGTCGAAAAGCGCTGGTGCACCAAGCCCAGCGCCGAGACGCAGCGCTCATCTTGCAGATCCAGATAGTAGGTGCTGACCTGATCGGCCAGCAGCAAGCCTTTGTAGATCACGGTGCGGCTCGACATGCTGGGCACGTAATACTCTTTGCTGTGCTTGAGCTGCAGGTTTTGGATGGCGGCACTGGCGGTCTTGCGGATCACATAGAGCTTGCGCTCCAGCGCGTCCTGCACGATCACATCGTTGCCACGACCGATGAAGACCTGGCGCAGGACCGGCTCTTTTTCGCGCACGGTGGGCGACATCGGCATGTCGCGGTTGACGGGCACGTCGCGCCAGCCCAGCAGCACCTGGCCCTCGGCCTTGATGGCGCGCTCCAGTTCTTCCTCACAGGCCAGTCGGCTGGCGTGTTCTTTCGGCAAAAAGATCATGCCGACGCCGTACTCGCCAAACGGGGGCAGGGTGACGCCCTGCGCGGCCATTTCTTCGCGGTACAAGGTGTCGGGCAGTTGAATCAAAATGCCCGCGCCGTCGCCCATCAGCTTGTCGGCGCCAACGGCGCCCCGATGGTCCAGGTTTTCCAGAATTTTCAGGGCATTCAGGACAATGTCATGCGACTTCACGCCCTTGATGTGCGCCACAAAACCCACGCCGCACGCATCGTGCTCTTGGGTGGATGAGTACAAACCGTGTTCCTGGAGATGTTTGATCTCGGCAGCCGTCGTCATGGCGCGCTCCTAAAAATTGTGAAGGTGCCGAAGAATACCGCACTGCAACAAAAGTGCCAAGCAAAATAATTGGGGTCAGATTCCAATTATTTCCTTAATTTGTTCACCAACAAATAATTGGGGACACATTAAAATAATAGCAGCTTATTTAGTATCCACGGGGTCTACAGCCTAATTTTGTATATTTTTGTTAACGGAAACCGGTCGCCCCGCGCTGATCTTGGCAACCCGGCGCTGCGTTCTTTTTTGTAAATCAGTCGCAAAGTCAGGGTCGCCCAGCGCCCAACCGCGCAGCGTGGCGTCGGTCAAAGCCGTCTGCTGCACCGCGGTGAGGCCGCTTTGTACCAATTCGGCGTAGGCGGCCTCGCGCGCAAAAGGCGTATTGCCCAATTCCCAGATCAGCGGATGCGGGGTGATCAACTTGTCAGTTCGCAGGCCGGTGTAATGGCCGTGGCTGGACCACGGATAGTCGCGCGCCTGGGCCACCAGACCCGCGCGCACTGGGTTGAGGTCGATGTAGACCATGCACGCCAGCAAATAGCGTTCGGTCTGGATCAGGGTGGACTTGTAACGACCTTCCCACAGGGTGCCACTGCGCCTTTGGCTGTCATTGAAATAGCGCACATAACGCCGACCCACCGCCTGCATCATCTGCGGCACGCCCTCAAGCGTGTGCGGTGTGGCCAGCAGATGAAAGTGGTTGCTCATCAACACATAGGCATGAACGGCAACGTCGAACTTTTTGGCGTTTTCCTCCAGCAGGTCGAGCAAGGTCTGGTAGTCCGCCTTCGTTGCAAAAATCGCCTGCCGGTTGTTGCCGCGCTGGATGATGTGGTGCGGATAGCCGGGCAGGGTGAGGCGAGGCAGGCGGGCCATGCTAGAGCCGAAAGCGCGTTTCGTTCAACTGCGCCAGACCAAATTCTTGCAGAATCGCCTGCAGCCGCTCCGCAGCAGAGCGCTTTTTCTGACCCGTGTAGCGCGCCAGGATGAGTTCGTTCTTCATGCTGTGCTCCCAGCCCACCAGTTCGGTCACCGTGACCTGATAGCCCGATGCCTCCAGGTACAGGCAGCGCAGCACATTGGTGAGCTGGCTGCCCAGTTCACGCGTATGCAGCGGGTGACGCCACAACTCGGCCAGCGGCGTACGCTGAAGCGACAAGGCCTTGTGCTGGTTCAAGA
>DATCIC010000375.1:0-2681 GCA_036508025.1 Rhodoferax sp.
CTGGACGGCATGCTCAGTGTCGTGCCGGGCGCCCGGGTCGGGCACATCGGCCTGTACCGCGACCCCAAGACGCTGCAGGCGGTGGAGTACTACTTCAAGATGCCCAAAGACATGCAGGAACGCGATGTCGTGGTGGTCGACCCGATGCTGGCGACCGGCAACTCCGCTGTGGCGGCGATTGACCGCGTCAAGGCGACGCACCCCAAGTCGATCAAGTTCGTCTGCCTGCTGACCTGCCCCCAGGGCATTGCCACGCTACGTAAAGCGCACCCGGATGTGCCAATCTACACGGCGGCCATCGACCGCGAGCTCAACAGCCACAGCTACATCCTGCCGGGCTTGGGTGACGCCGGTGACCGGATTTTTGGCACGCAGTAATCACGCCCGTTGCGGCGCAATCAGCTCGGCGTAGTCATAAAGCGCGCCCAAGATGGCCTCACCCCGCTCATCGGCCGATTCGGCCAACTGGTCAAGTTCTTCAAACAGGCGGTCAATGGTGAGTGCGCCACCCTCGCCGTCAAACAAATGCGCGCTGCGGTGGGCTTCCCAACGCACCTGCTCGTCAGCGCTCAGGCTTTGCGGGAAATTGCGCGCGCGGTAGCGCCACAGCAGTTCGGACAGACGCGCATCGTCAAAGGCAGGCCGGGCGCTGGCCAATTCCTGGGCCTTAAGCTGGCGCAAGTCGTTCAAGCGACGGCGGTCGGCGTTGCCAACAAAACCACCGTAGAGGTCTTCGTCCACATCCGGCGTCGCGGCCGCTGGACGCTTGAACACCGCCGGCCAGATGCCGCTCATGTCGGGCAAGGCCTGCGCTTGGGCGGCGTTGGCCAACTGCTCGTCCAGATTCAAACCCCAGCGCTGCGCCATTGCGCTCGACAAGGTTTTGTAGTTGCCAATCACCGTCGGGGATTTGTTCAGGTGAATCGACTTGACGGGCAGGCGCTGCACACCCTCAGGCAAATCCACCGTTTTGGTGAACAGGCGCAGGCGAATCTGCTCGGCGCTCATCTGCGCCAGCTCGCGCGGGTCAAACGCCAGATCCCAGGCCAGCAACTCGTTTTTGTTGGCGGGGTGCATGGCCAGCGGCCACATCAGCGCCAGGCAGCCGCGCTCGGGCGCAAACATGCCGGAAATATGCAGAAACGGCTTGGCATTCGTCAGGGTGGTGGGCAAGCCCAGCTCGGCCATGACGCGGTCTTTTTTGTGCAGGCCAAAACAGAAGTCAAACAACTTGGGCTGCGCCGTCTTGATCAAGCGCGCCAGTGCGATGGTGGCACGCACGTCGCTCAAGGCATCGTGGGCCGCCTCATGCAACAAGCCATTGGCGGCGCTCAAATCGGTCAGCTTGAAGCTGGGTTTGCCCTCGGCATTGAGCGGCCACTCAATGCCGTCGGGTCGCAAGGCATAGGCGGTGCGCACCACGTCCAGCAAGTCCCAGCGGCCGCAGTCGTTTTGCCACTCGCGCGCATACGGGTCGATCAGGTTGCGCCAAAACATGAAGCGCGTGATCTCGTCGTCAAAACGGATCGTGTTGTAGCCCACCCCGACCGTTCCCGGCAGGCTGAAGGCCTGCTCGATCTGCGCCGCAAACTGGTACTCGGGAATACCCTTTTCAAGGCACAGCTGAGGCGTAATGCCGGTGATCAGGCAGGCTTGCGGTTCCGGTAAAAAATCGTTGGCCGGTTGGCAATACAGCATCAAGGGTGCGCCGATCTCATTCAACTCGGCATCGGTGCGAATGGCGGCAAACTGCGCCGGACGCGTGCGCCGGGTATTGGCACCAAAGGTCTCGTAATCGTGCCAGAGGAAGGTGTGATGGGTGTGAGATGGGGTCATTTTTGGCGGCCAGTGATCGAAATCGGTTTGTTCATTGTTGAATTATCGCGAGGCCGTTGGGGGCCAACACCGCGCCCTGTCACCGCCGCCGCGCCGAGCGCACGCCCGGCAACTCCGCCACCACGCCCAGCACCTTGTGCAGCCGCCCGGCATCCGCCACTTCGACCGTGAACGTCATCAAGGCGATGCCCTTGATGGACTGCGTCTGCACACCAATCACGTTCATTTTTTCTTTGGTGAAAACCTCGGAAATGTCGTGCAGCAAGCCCTGCCGTTCAATGGCGTTCACCGCCACGTCCACCGGGTACACCGCGCTGCCCGCCGATCCATTCACACTGCCTGGGGGCTGACCCCATTCCACCTCGATCACGCGCTCGCCATTTTGGGCAATCATCTCGCGCAAATTGGAGCAATCGGCGCGGTGCACACTGACGCCCTTGCCGCGCGTCACAAAGCCACAAATGGCGTCGGGCGGCGCCGGTTTGCAGCACTTGGCCAGCTGCGTCATCAATGAATCAACACCCACCACCAGCACGCCGCCCTTGGCCGGGTTGCTGGCGCTGCGCGGTTTTTTCAGCAGCGGCTCATCCTCCAACTGCACCGGCTCGGGCGGTCGCAGCAGGGTCTCAATGTTGCGCAGCGAAAACTCGTCCTTGCCCACCACTTCAAACAGATCGTCGGCCGAGTTAAACCCCAGCTGCGCGGCCAGGTCCTGCAATTTGAGCGCCGTCTTACCCTCGCGCTGCAGCAGTTTCTCGACCGCCTCGCGCCCTTTGGCCACGGTTTCATGCAGGGCCAGCGCGTTGAACCAAGCGCGCACCTTGGAGCGGGCCCTGTGGCTCACC
>DATCIC010000376.1:0-4281 GCA_036508025.1 Rhodoferax sp.
CTGATGACCTTGTGGCTGCCCTTGCTCGACTTTGCCCGCAGCTACGCCCCGCTGGTGCGTCGCACCCTGGTCATTTTTCAGCATCAACCGCGCTGCGTTGAAATATATGGACTGAGCCGCAGCCAGATCGCCGCTTTTCAATTTCATGGCCATCTGGCACTACGACCGGCCGGCTCGGACAACCGTTGCCCCTGGATGATCGTGGACAAGGATGCAGCGCCATCTCTATCGACTGTCGTTGACCTGACGCACTGGAACTTTCACAGCACCATGCGCCACCCGGCAGACCGGTACGAAGACGTGCTCATCTACAGACGCATAGCCGAACCGGGGTCATAGCCAGGGTTCATTCCTGAAGCAGCGCCAGCGCCACCGCCTGACTTGGCTGCCTTTTAATTGCATCGAACAATCATTCGACGCTGATTCAATAAATCACTTCCTGTCGTAGTACATTCTCGCTCTATGACTGCTGTCGACACCTCGCCTCGTGAATCT
This sequence comes from Rhodoferax sp., assembly GCA_036508025.1. Taxonomy (GTDB): domain Bacteria; phylum Pseudomonadota; class Gammaproteobacteria; order Burkholderiales; family Burkholderiaceae_C; genus Rhodoferax. The sequence goes on from DATCIC010000376.1 coordinate 496, forward strand.
CCCGCCACAGCCCTTTCGGGCCTGGGCCGCGCCCTCATCCTGGCGGGGAAACTGGGGCAGAGGTCCGCGGAAGAAATCTACCGCAAAGCCCAGAGCACCCATACCAGCTTTATTGCCGAGCTCACCGCCTCGGGGGCCGTGTCGGCTTCTGACCTGGCGCACACCATGTCTTCCGCCTATGCAGCACCGTTGATCGACATGGCAGCGATTGACCCGCAACGCCTGCCCCAAGGCCTGCTGGATGCAAAGATCTGCCATGACTACCGCGTGGTGGTTTTGAGCAAACGAAATAACCGTCTGATCGTTGCTACCGCTGATCCCTCGGACAGCCAAGCGGCTGAAAAGATCAAGTTTGCCACCCAACTGGGCATTGATTGGGTCGTTGCCGAATACGACAAGCTGTTGCAACTGGTTACCGCCAACGCGACCACCGCGTCGGACGCGATGGACCATATCATTGGGGATGACTTCGAGTTCGATGAGGCTTCGACAGAAGCCTTGACGGAAAGCCCGGACACGTCAAGCTCCGAAGTTGAAGACGCGCCGGTTGTCAAGTTTTTACACAAGATGCTGCTGGACGCTTTCAGCATGCGCGCATCCGATCTGCACTTTGAACCGTATGAACACAACTACCGTGTCCGTTTCCGCATTGACGGAGAACTGAGAGAGATCGCCTCGCCCCCGATTGCCATCAAGGACAAATTGGCGTCGCGCATCAAGGTGATTTCCAGAATGGATATCTCTGAAAAGCGCGTACCGCAAGACGGCAAGATGAAACTGAAGATCGGCCCGGAACGGGTGATCGACTTCCGGGTCAGCACCTTGCCCACGCTGTTCGGCGAAAAAATTGTGATTCGCATACTGGACCCGAGCAGCGCCAAGCTGGGCATTGAAGCACTGGGTTACGAGCCGGAAGAAAAAGAAAGGCTTTTGCAAGCCATTGGGCGTCCGTACGGCATGATATTGGTCACCGGGCCAACCGGCTCAGGCAAGACGGTTTCGCTGTATACCTGCCTGAACATGCTGAACAAGCCAGGGGTCAATATCGCCACGGCCGAAGACCCTTGCGAAATCAATTTACCGGGCGTCAACCAGGTTAGCGTCAACGAGAAAGCCGGGCTCACCTTTGCGGTCGCGCTCAAATCATTTCTGCGGCAAGACCCCGACATCATCATGGTCGGTGAAATTCGTGATCTTGAAACGGCTGACATCTCCATCAAGGCGGCCCAGACCGGTCATCTGGTGCTTTCCACCTTGCACACCAACGACGCACCGACCACACTGACGCGGATGCGCAACATGGGTATTGCACCGTTCAACATTGCGTCCAGCGTGATCCTGATTACGGCGCAGCGGCTCGCGCGGCGCCTGTGCCCGAATTGCAAAATCCCGATCGAGATTCCCCGAAAGGCCTTGATTGATGCCGGCTACCAGGACGATGAATTCCAGGTGCCCTGGGTCAGCTACCGGGCGGTGGGTTGCTCCATGTGCAACAACGGTTACAAAGGACGCGTGGGTCTTTACCAGGTCATGCCTGTCAGCGAAGAGATTCAACGCATCATCCTGCGCGATGGCAGCGCGCTGGAGATCGCCGAACAAGCCAAGCGCGAAGGTGTGCGCTCGCTCCGGCAAGCCGGGCTGCACAAAGCCAAATTGGGCCTGACTTCGCTCGAAGAAGTGCTCGCCGTGACCAACGAATGATCCCTTAATTAAAGAGACCTATGGCAACTGAAAAGTCAAAAAGCGTCAAAGACTTTGTTTTTGAGTGGGAAGGCAAAGACCGCAACGGCAAGCAGGTGCGAGGGGAGACCCGTGCGGTCGGCGAGCACCAGGTTCAGGCCATGCTGCGGCGCCAGGGGGTCATGCCCACCAAGATCAAGAAACGCCGGATGCGCTCCGGCAAATCCATCAAGCCGAAGGATCTCGCCATCTTCACGCGCCAACTCGCCACCATGATGAAGGCCGGCGTGCCGCTGCTGCAAGCCTTTGACATCGTCGGGCGCGGCAACCCCAACCCCAGCGTCACCAAGCTGCTCAACGATATTCGGACCGATGTTGAAACCGGCACCTCATTGAGCGTGGCCTTTCGCAAGTTCCCGTTGTATTTCGACAACCTCTACTGCAATTTGATCGAGGCCGGGGAATCCGCCGGTATTCTCGACCAGTTGCTTGACCGGTTGGCGGTTTACATGGAAAAAACCGAGGCCATCAAGTCCAAAATCAAGTCGGCCTTGATGTATCCGATTTCGGTCCTGATCGTGGCTTTTGTAGTCACCGCCGTGATCATGATTTTTGTGGTGCCCGCCTTCAAGGAGGTATTCTCGAACTTTGGTGCTGACCTGCCCGCGCCGACGCTGGTCGTGATTGCCATCAGCGAGATTTTCGTCAGCTACTGGTGGCTGATTTTTGGTGGCATTTTTGGTGGCTTTTACTTTTTCATGCAGGCCTGGCGGCGCAACGAAAAGATGCAACACGTGATGGACCGCATCATGCTCAAGATGCCCATTTTTGGGGTGCTGGTCGACAAATCATGCATTGCCCGCTGGACGCGGACCTTGTCCACCATGTTCGCTGCCGGTGTGCCGCTGGTGGAAGCACTTGATTCCGTGGGCGGCGCAGCCGGCAATTCGGTGTATGAGATTGCCACCAAAAAAATCCAGCAAGAAGTCTCAACCGGTACGGCACTCACTGTGGCCATGACCAACGCCAATCTCTTTCCATCCATGGTCTTGCAGATGTGCTCCATTGGTGAAGAATCCGGTTCGATTGATCACATGCTCGGCAAGGCGGCCGATTTTTACGAGGCCGAGGTCGACGACATGGTGGCAGGCATTTCCAGCCTGATGGAGCCCATCATCATCGTGATTCTGGGTACCGTGATCGGCGGCATTGTGGTCGCCATGTACCTTCCGATCTTCAAACTGGGTCAGGTGGTCTGATGCTGGCAACAACATGGTTTGACGCTACCCTCCTTGGCGTTTTGGGCTTGTTGATTGGCAGCTTTCTCAATGTCGTGATTTACCGCCTACCGGTCATGCTGGAAGCGCAATGGAAAGCCGAGTACGCCGAACAGAGTGGCAAAGAAACAGCGACGGCAGAGAAATTCAATCTGGCGGTACCACGCTCGCGCTGCCTGAAATGCGGTCATCAGATCCGTTGGTATGAAAACATTCCGGTGTTCAGTTATCTCTTCTTGCGGGGAAAGTGTTCAAGCTGCAAGGTGGCCATCAGCCTGCGCTACCCCTTGGTGGAGTTGGCGACGGGTGCGCTGTTCTTCTATTCTGGCTGGACCTGGGGTGCCACACCCACAGCCCTGCTCTGGTGCGGTTTCGGTGCCACCCTGCTGGCCTTGGGCTGCATCGACTGGGACACCACGCTGCTGCCCGACGACATCACCTTGCCGCTGCTGTGGGCGGGCCTGATTGCCGCCGCGCTGCAGTGGACGCCGGTGACGCTGCCAACTGCTCTGTGGGGCGCTGTGGCGGGCTATATGTCATTGTGGCTGGTTTATTGGGGATTCAAGCTGGTGACCGGCAAGGAAGGCATGGGCTTTGGCGACTTCAAGCTGTTTGCGGCCCTGGGCGCTTGGTTTGGCTGGCAGGCGCTGGTGCCCATTATTCTGATGGCGTCGGTGATCGGCGCTGTGATTGGCATCGCCATGAAGTTCTCCAGCGGGCTGCGTGAAGGTGGCTATATTCCGTTTGGGCCGTTTCTGGTTGGCGCTGGCTTGACCGCGATGATTTTTGGCCCCAGCGCCATTCTTCGCCCGTTCGGGCTCTAGGCGAT
>DATCIC010000377.1:0-2532 GCA_036508025.1 Rhodoferax sp.
CCGCCCGCAGGTAACCGCGTTTTTCCAGCTGGAACAGCGAGCCACCCATGACAACAAACGAGCCTAGCACCGCTGGCAAGTACACCCACCAGTGATGGTCGCGCGCCAAGCCGGCTTGCACCAGCAGGGCGGGCACCGCCATCCACATCGCCAACTGCACCGCATGCAGCACAAACACGCCAAAGTTCAGCCGCAGCAAGGCGGGCAGGCGCAACACTTCCATCAAACTGCCACGCGGCAAATCTTTGTGCTTCTGCGGTTCTGGCGGCACCCACCAGATCACCACTGCCACACCCAGCAGCGCGAGCACGCCGGTCAGGGCAAACAGCCCGCCCAGCCCGACCATGGCCACCAGTAAAGGCGCCGCCACCAAAGACAGCGCAAACATCAGCCCGATGCTGATCCCCACCAGCGCCATCGATTTGGTGCGCACCTCGTCGCGCGTCTGGTCGGCCAGCAAGGCCGTCACCGCCGCCGAGACGGCACCGGCGCCCTGCACGGCCCGCCCAATCGCCAGCCAGGTCAAGCTCGGTGCCCAGGCCGCGACAAAACTGCCGACGGCAAACAGCAGCAAGCCAAAAATGATGACCCGTTTGCGCCCGAGTCGATCGGAGGCCATGCCATAAAGGAATTGCAGCATGGCCTGGGTCAGGCCATAAAGCCCCATGGTCAGGCCGATCAGGGCCAGATCGTCGCCACCGGGGTATTTGGCGGCCTCGATGGCAAACACCGGCAATATAAGAAACAGCCCCAGCATGCGCAGGGCAAAGATGCTGGCCAGCGAAAAACTGGCGCGCAACTCGGTCGGCGTCATTGCATGGGCGGCAGCAACGCCTTTTCCCTCAAACGAGGCATTCATCTTGGACAAAACAGGACTCCCAACACACCAAGCCAAAAATGGCTGACGACAAAACCGGGTCATTGTCCCCGATCTGCGCCAGCGCCCTGGCCGGGCGCTTCGAAGCCGCCTTGCCACGCGCCGACGGGGGCACCACTGCTATCAAAATTAGTAGCTGCTCACGCAATACCGACGGGGGCTACAGGCTGATTTGGCATAAATTACAGGCCATTTCATGCTGACCGGTCTGCTCAGACCGCCGCTGCTTGAAAAACCCGGATGCGCGGCGTGATCGTGCCGAGCGTCTGGCGCGTCACCCTGCGCATGTCGTATTCGGTTTGCAGGTTCAGCCAGTAACGCGGCTCCATGCTGAAAAACAGCCCCAGGCGCAGGGCCGTGTCCGCCGTGATGGGACGCGCGCCGTTCACGATGTCGCTGATGCGGCTGGGCGGCACGTCCATGTCGCTGGAGAGTTGCCGCGCCGTGATACCCATGGGCTTCATGAATTCTTCGAGCAGAATTTCGCCGGGGTGAATTTCGTCAAGCAGTTCTTGTGTCATGTTGGGCCTTCTTTCTTCAACAATATCTCAGTGGTAATCCACAATTTCCACGCGGTAGGCACCATCGTCATGCCAGACAAAACACAGGCGCCACTGGTCGTTGATGCGGATGCTGTGTTGGCCCTTGCGATTGCCCTTTAGCGCTTCCAACAGGTTGCCTGGCGGAATGCGCAGACTGTTCAACTCGGTGGCTGCATGCAGTTGCAGCAGCTTGCGCTGGGGCACCGGCAGTTTTAAGAACGCATCAATAATGTCCCTGTCTTCATAGCAGTTTTACGGCAGCATCGAACTGGACCCGATCCAGGCGAAGAAGCAGTTTGCCGACCTAGTCGATGAAGTCATCCTGCAATTCACGTCCCGCCCCGGCATCAAAGTCAAGATTGCCATCGAAATTCAAGCCGAAACCGCAACCGGTTTCGACGATAACGTGCAACGGGCTGTTAAGGAGAACTGCAAAGTTCTACGCTTTAAAAACGCGGAGTTTGAAAACCTGCAGGGGTGATCAGGCTAAGGCTTAAGCGCCTGCAGCATCACGGCCGCCTCGGCAGGGGTCACGATGCGCACCCCTTGATAGTTGCCACCCAAGCTGTGCAAATGCTGGTCGCCCGAGGAAATCAAATGGGCGCATGCTTCCACTGCACAAGCCAACACATGGTCATCGTCGGCATCATCGGCAATCACACGCAGAACCTGCCGGGGCTCCGCCAGTGTGACTATGGATCCGTAGTACGCCACCAGTGCCAGGGCAGTGGTTTGCAGTGCTGCAATGCGCTTGGCCAGCTTGGCATAGTGCAGGGTTTGACTCAACTCATCGACCAGCACCGGACTGCTGTACAGCGTGATGGCGCCATCCAATGCCAACTCCAGCAGTCGGCGCGAATGGCCTCCCCATAACAAGCCTGAAACCACCACATTGGTATCAAGCACCAGGCGCAGCCCGCCGCGCAAACCGTTGCTCAATGGGCCGCCTGCATGCGGCGCTGGGCACGCGCGACCCCCCCGTGCCAATATGACCTGAGACACCTACCCCTGAGTAATTAGAGAGTAGAAAGGTAGTCTTGAATCATGTCCAAAGAATCTAAGGAACCGATGAACGCAGATGTTTCCCCTGCGATGGGTGCCGCGTTGGAAGGA
>DATCIC010000378.1:0-3637 GCA_036508025.1 Rhodoferax sp.
TACGCGCGCTACACGCGCCGCGGTGGCTTGGACATCAACCCGTTTCGCACCAGCTATGCGCAGGCGCTGCCCGCCAACGTCCGCAACGCGCGGCAGTAAAAAGCCGCTCTGGCCTGATGTTCAGGCGTGTTTTTTCACCCAGGCAACGTACTTATCCATCCAGTTTTGCAGGAATTTGTTGCTCTCGGAGCCAATATTCCCGGACGCGTCAAATAAACCCTCCTTGGCCTGGATGAAGGCTTCGGGCTGGCCCAGTGTCGGGACGTCAAGATACGCCAGCACATTGCGCAAATGCTGTTGCGCCAGGGCCGTACCAGTGGCGCCCACCGAAACGCCCAATACACCCGCTGGTTTACCTGCCCAGGCGTTCTGCCCGTACGGGCGTGAGGCGTGGTCAATCGCGTTCTTGAGAACGCCCGGGATTGAGCGGTTGTACTCGGCCGTCACGAACAAAAGGCCCTGAGCGGTCCCGATGTCGCTCTTGAGTCGCTTGACTGACGCAGCCTGGTTGGCGTCATCGTCCTGGTTGTAAAGCGGCAAGTCGCCGATTTGTACCTGCTTGAACGAGAACTCAGAAGGCGCCAATTTCGCAATGGCGCTGGCCAGCTTGCGATTGAATGAGTCCCGACGAAGACTGCCGACGATAACTGCTATCTGGAATTTGCCCATGAATATCTCCATTGAACGTGAAAGGTGTCACGGTACAAGGAGTTTGCATTGGGGTCTGTGCGGCAGGCAACACAAGCCGACGCACAAGAGGCCTGTTTGGAGCCGAACTCAGCATAGCCCTTTGTTCGGCACCGCACAGACCATTGGCATCGGTTTGCGTAACCTTGGCCGATGTCATGTTGCAGTGCGCGTGTCGGCTTGGTCGATGCTGTGCGTTCTTATAGTAGCCCGTCCACTTTGGAGACCTCCATGGAAAACGTCCTCGCTCCCAGGTCTGTGCCGTCGCTTAAGCCGTGGATGTTCGACCGTGCACGTGAAGCAGCCTGCAGCCACCCTGGATACACACAGCTGGACCCGACCGACCAGCAATTCATTGCCACACTGGATTCCTATCGGGACAGTGGCGGGCTCGCACCGGTGCAGGAGGTGGTCGCATTGTTCAAGCGCTGCAACGGTTCCGGCCTCACGACGCTTGCAGGCTTGATTGCCGGCAAAAAGGTGATCTGCTTCGGGTGGGAATCGAAAGTGTGGCTGCCCCTGTTTCAGTTCAACCGCGTCGACATGACGCCGCAACTAGGTCTCGGCCAGGTACTGGCGCAGCTGACCTCCGTTTTCAACGCGTGGGAGCTGGCGGACTGGTTTGCGCAGCCCAATCCATGGCTTGGGGATCGCACCCCGGCGGCCATGCTTGGATTGGACCTGCCGGCAGTCCTAAATGCTTCGCGCGCTGACCGATTCGTTGTGGATGGACACGACCATCCACGGACAAGTGTTGTAACAGGTGGGCAGGACATTGATTACGCCAATTGAAGGCGTCTCCATTGTTCTGGCCATATCTTGCAAGCAAGGATGGGGCGAAAGCCTCAAATTTTCAATTACTGACATGCAAAAAGGATTCCTATGAAAACATCTTTTATCTTCAAGACTTCGTTTATTTTTGCCGCCCTGCTATCACTTTCGATGGCACAGGCAGCCACCATCAGCAAGGACGAGTACAAGGCCGACAAGACCCGCATCAGTGCCGAGTACAAGACCGACAAGGCGGCCTGCGCCGCATTGACTGCCAATGCCAAAGACATCTGCGTACAAGAAGCCAAGGCCAAGGAAAAGGTCGCACGCGCCGAGCTGGAATACAGCTACAGCGGCAAAGCTGGCGACCAGACCAAGGTGCTAAAGGCCAAGGCCAAGTCTGCCTATGCAGTCGCCAAGGTAAAGTGCGACGACAAGACGGGCAATGACAAGGACGTTTGCATCAAGGAAGCCAAGGCTGCCGAGACCAAGGCCCTGGCAGACGCAAAGCTGGGGAAACAGATCGGTGAGGCCAAGAAAGAGGCTTCTGCGGACAAGCTTGATGCCGACTACAAGGTTGCCATAGAAAAGTGTGACGCCATGACGGGCGATGCCAAGACCAGCTGCGTTGCAGCCGCCAAAACAAAGTTCGGCAAGAACTGAACCCCGCAACGCCATCAGAAAAGACAGTCCTGCATGAGCACCACACGGACCGAGTCCGACAGCTTCGGTCCCATCGAAGTCCCGCTCGATGCGTTGTGGGGCGCGCAAACAGCGCGCAGCCTGCGCTTCTTTGCCATTGGTGAGCAACGCATGCCGCTGCCGGTGATTCATGCGCTGGCGTGGGTCAAGTGGGCGGCAGCCATTATTAATTGCGATCTGCTGTTGTTGGACGCCACCAAGTCACAAGCCATCGCGGACGCTGCACGGCGCGTGGTCACTGGCGAGTTTGATGCCGAGTTCCCGTTGTCGGTGTGGCAGACCGGCTCGGGCACTCAGAGCAACATGAATGTCAACGAGGTTGTGGCCAACCTGGCCTCGCGCGCACTCGGCGGTGAGGTGGGTGCCGCGCGAAACATTCACCCCAATGACGAGGTGAACCTTGGACAGTCGTCCAACGATGTTTTTCCGAGCGCCATGCACATCGCGGTGGCCCTGCAAGCCAAGCTGGGTTTACTGCCAGCGCTGCAAGCGTTGCGTAGCGCACTCGCGGCCAAGGCCCTTGAATTCGAAACTGTCGTGAAGATTGGTCGCACGCACCTGCAAGACGCGACGCCGGTGACGCTGGGCCAGGAGTTCGGTGGCTACGAGGCGCAGCTCACGCTGTGCGAGAAAAGCATCCGTCACGCCCTGTTGGCGGTGCACAGATTGGCGATTGGCGGCACGGCGGTGGGCACCGGCCTGAACACACACCCGCAGTTCGGCGCGCGGGTGGCTGCCCTGCTGGCAAAGCAACTCGACCTGCCGCTGGCGCAGGCAGACAATTTGTTTGCGGCGATGGCGGGTCACGAAGCGCTGGTGGCCTTGCATGCCAGTCTGAAGATGCTGGCGATTGCCTTGACCAAAATTAGCAATGACATTCGCCTGATGGGCAGCGGACCGCGAGCGGGTTTAAGCGAACTGAAATTGCCCCAGAATGAGCCCGGCAGCTCGATCATGCCCGGCAAGGTGAACCCAACCCAGATCGAGGCTTTGAGCATGGTGTGCGCCCAGGTGATGGGGCATGACGCTGCCATTGGTTTTGCCGCGAGCCAGGGCCACTTTGAGCTCAACGTTTACAAGCCGCTGATCATCTTCGACACACTCGACAGCATGCGTCTGCTGACGGACGCGATGCGCAGCTTTAACCAGCACTGCGTGGCGGGTCTGTCGGTCAACGCGGCGCGGGTTGAAGAATTGTTGCAAAGCTCGCTGATGCTGGTCACTGCACTCACGCCACATATCGGTTACGACCGTGCAGCGCAAGTTGCCAAGCACGCCAACGACCATGGCAGCACGCTACGCGCGGCTGCGTTAGCGTTGGGGGCCGTGAGCGCAGAGCAGTTCGACGCTTGGGTGGACGCTCGGCAGATGCTTCAGTCCCGCGATCTGACCAAGACAGACGAGTGAAAATCGACGCGTCAAACGACGGCATCACGGTGCGCGTGACGTCACGGCCCTGAGCCGGCCGTGCTGACCT
>DATCIC010000379.1:0-3346 GCA_036508025.1 Rhodoferax sp.
GCTTTTTCACCCCACTTTTCACCCCACTTTTCACCCCACTTTTTACCCCTCACCAGGGCTTTGGTTGGCGCAAACGCAAACGTCACCCACACCCCGCCGTCCTCCAACTGCAAAACTGGAGCGTGCAATCCCGCGTCCAGGCAGACTTGCACCATGCGCTCAATATGGTAGAGCAAATCGGCATCGGTCTCAAAAAAACCAATCTTCACGAAGGCGCCAGTAAACCAGCGCCCCGGGTCGGCATGAAACAGCAGCGCCGTGGCGCGCTTGCACACACCGCCTTCCAGCAAATGCAAGCGCTCCAGCAGCGCAGTGTCAGGCTCTTGCAGTGTTGCCTCTGGCAGCCGCTGGCTGCGCACCGCCTGCTGGCGAAACAAGGTCAATGCACCCGCGTCCAGGTCGCCGACTTTCAGGCCGGGCAGTGCCACACCGTCCCAGTGCAGCCCCTGCTTTTTCAGCAAAAAGTGCGACAGCGCCGCACCTTTTAGCTCCTGCTTGGTACTGCCGCTACGGAAGTGGTATTCGCCCTTGTAGCTGATGGGGCTGGGGTAAGGCTCCACGCGAATTTCCAGCAGGTCTTTGCCGTTCTCAATCAACAGATTCACATCCACCATGATGCCCAGCACATCGCGCACCTTGTTGGGGATTTCCTTCAGCAAACGGGCTGCATTGGCAACGCCCACCACCTCGCCCCGGTCATTGCGCCCGATCACCAGCACACCGCCCTCGGCGTTGGAAAAGCCGCAGACCCAGCGCAGATAGTCGTCACGCCAGGACTCGTTCCACTCCAGGTTTTGCTGCTCTTTCATGGGGTTTGATCGGACTTGATCTTCTCCCACACCGCTGTCTTGAACCAGGCGGGCATCTGGTCAGTTTTCATGGTCAGGGTTTTGCCATCGCTCACCTCGGCCAGCCAGATTTGCGCGGGGCCTGAGTTGTCGAAAATATAGGCTCGGTTGGTATGGCGAATGGCCTCAAGAAGCAAGTCCAGCGAGCGGCCGTAGCAGGCAATCACCTTGTCATCGGGCACCGGGTGGCCACCCAACCGAACCCGGTTGCGCACGCGTGAGATATTGATGATCGGGTCATCCGTGGCCACGAAATACAAATAAGTGCGAAAACCCCGTTGCTGTGCTTTTTGCAGAAAATGCACCTTGTCTGCGGACGACATCACCGTTTCAAACGTGAACGAGGTGCCGCGCTCCAGTAGTTTGTGCCGGATGAAGTCCGCCGCCACCGAAGCAAAGTACGAGTTGACCGACACCTCAAAAAAACTCAGCTTGTCGTCGGTAAAGCGCAGGCACGCCGCCTCATCCAGCAAATTGGCCTGTGAGAGCAACACCGAGGCGTTGAAGAACGCCAGTATTTCGGTCTCGGTGGTATCGACATGAAAACTCTTCAAATCGAGAAAGTCACGCTCCCGGATTTCTTTCTCGATCTCATCCGGGTTGATGTACACCCCGAGTAATTCCGGACGAATCACCGCTTTGATGGTGCTCTTGCCCGACCCATTGGGGCCGGCAAACATGCGCAGGCGCGGGATGTCACTCACCGCAGTTCTCGCGTTTCACCCACCGTCACGATGCTGGGCCGGGCGGTGGTTTTGATGAGCTTGCGTGTGCCGTCGGGAAACACCTCGTAGATTGCGCCGTTCTCGCTCTGCAACACGCTGCTGCCTGAGGCGAGTGCCTGCCAATAAGCCTGTGTGACGGCAGACTGGGCGAGTTCAGGAATATGTTCTTCCAGAAACCGTATGGCTTTTTCAGAATTTGGCATGGTGGACTCCGTGTTACCTGGATTGAGGTGGTTCATATTAGGCGAATCCTGCCAGTCAGCAGCTCCTGCATCATCGCCTGCTTGAGGGCTTGGGTTTTGGCGCGTCGGGCTTGCAGGGCGGCGAGTTCGGAGTCCATGTCTGAGAGGATGGTGGCGATGGCGGTTTGTTCGGCAAACGACGGAATAGGTATCTCCAAGGCACGCACGTCTTTGCTGTTAATTGCCGGATAGTTCGATCCCGTCAAGAGCGTTTCAATTTGGCGCGATACACCGCTGCTAAATAGATGGGGAAACACATACGCAGGATTGGTGACCTCAGCGCGGCAACGTACCACAGCAAAGCCTGTCGAACAAACCCAGTGCGGTGCATCAAGTTGGAATAAAAGATGCGATTGCAAATTAGGGCGCACCGTGGAAACGAGAACGTCACCGGTTTTGAGTTTTCTCCGGGCGCGAGAAGGAGCGACATTGAAGAGTTGCTCAGAGAATCCAACGAGCACACCGCGATCAACATCTTCGAGTGATATGTAGTTGAATTCATAGTCACCCGGAGTATTGCTGCCCAAGTTGTCTGGGTCGATGTCCGTAACCTCCTCCAACCGCTTACCCTCCCACGCCCCACTGAAGCCGGGGAGGCGGGTTTGGCCGGTGAGGAGTTGCTGCATGGCTGCTACTTTGAGGCCCTGCTTCTTGGCGATGAGCCGATCCAGCCCACCCAGCAGCGCATCCACATCACTCAACGCCGCCGCGATGGCGCGTTGTTCGGGGATCGGGGGGACTACAACCTGCAATTTCGTTAAATCGCGCGTGTAGATGGCCGCAACACTCGTCGTCCCTGTTGCCAAAGCGCGAAGTCGGGTAACGGCACCTTCTGTGTTCAAAGAATAGTTCGCATACTCGTTGGAGCAAACTTGCTCTGGATTGAATTCCAACCGCATGAGGTTCGAGTTGTAGTAAGCGACTGGCAACTCGTTTCGCCAAACCGCGACCTTGCCAACCAGGTCCAACGTGTTACGAGTATTGAATAAAACGTCCCCATGGCTGAGCCGGTGCGCGGGTTCTAGCATCGCGCCGGGCGTGACGAACTGAACTTTGGATAAATCAATGTGTCCACGGGCGAGGTTGCCCATCTTCATCAACGGAAAAGCGGCCTCCGCATCTTGATTTGGGTAGTTCCCACCAAGCCGACCTTTGCGTAGAACAGCACCGAGCGATTTCACCTCCCAATCTTCCGGAATCACCCCCACCTCGGTCTGCTTGTACCCAGTTCGCAAACCCGCGCTCATGCGGCACCCACTTTCAACGCCGCAGCCGAAGACCGGCCAGACGGCTGCTCACACCCGAAATTTATGCCAAATCGGCCTCTAGCCCCCGTAGAACGTTCGTTAGCAGCTACCAATTTAGTAGCGGACTCAAGTTCTCGCCATAAACCCGCAGTTATTGGGGTCAGAGTCCTGGACTCGGGGTTTTGCCTGGACTTGGGGTTTTGCCAAAATGCCTCAGCCTGTCGACTGCCCCTTCGGGCGCTTGCGCGGCCATATTGGAATCCGACCCCTGGACTTGGGGTTTT
>DATCIC010000380.1:0-6875 GCA_036508025.1 Rhodoferax sp.
GAGATAAAACACATGGCCGATTTCAATGCCGCGCTCGATCGCCAGCACGCCCTGGCCGTCAGGCGAGGCATCGCCCGCCAGCACGTTGCGCACGTCAGCCACCAGCGCGGGTTCAGGCAGGTCGCGACCCCAGTTGACACCGGTGATGTGAAAGTCCGGTTCGTTGGCGCCACAAATCCAGTCGCTCATCACAGCGACCTCGCGGTCGACCACCAGATTGACCGGTTTGAGCAAACCGATCGGGCCGAGGTAGCCGGGCTGGCAGCCAAAGTGCGCTTCAATTTCAGGCACGGTGGCAAAGCGGAAAGCCGCCAGGCCGGGCAACTTGCCCACCTTGACTTCATTCATGTCGTGGTCGCCGCGCAGCAGCAACAGCCAAACCTGGGTCTTGACGATCTCGCCTTCCTTGGTCAATGTATCGGTGGCCAGCACCAATGATTTGACGGTGCTTTGCAGGGCCACGCCCAGCAGTGCAGCCACGTCGGCACAGGTGCTCTTGCCCGGCGTGGCGGTCTTGGCAAAGGCCTGCTTTGGCGCGGCGCGTGGGCCGCTGGGGATGAGCGCCTCGGCCTTTTCCATATTGGCGGCGTAGTCGCTGCTGGGGCAATAGACGATGGCATCCTCGCCGGTGGCGGCAATCACCTGAAATTCTTCACTCAGGTCGCCACCAATGGCACCGCTGTCGGCCGCCACGGCACGGTAGGTCAAGCCAAAGCGGTCAAAAATCCGCCGGTAGGCTTGTGCCATGACCTGGTAACTGGCCTTGGCTGCCGCCTGGTCGCGGTCAAAGCTGTAAGCGTCTTTCATGATGAACTCACGCCCGCGCATCAAGCCAAAGCGGGGCCGGCGTTCGTCACGGAACTTGGTCTGGATCTGGTAGAAGTTCTTGGGCAGTTGCTTGTAGCTTTTGATCTCCTGGCGCGCAATATCCGTCACCACTTCTTCGCTGGTCGGTTGCACCACGAAATCGCGACCATGACGGTCCTTGATGCGCAGCAGTTCAGGGCCATTCGTCTCAAAGCGGCCGGTCTCCTGCCACAGTTCGGCTGGCTGCACCACCGGCATACTCAGCTCCACCGCACCGGCGCGGTTCATTTCTTCGCGCACGATGGCTTCGACCTTGCGCACCACGCGCAAGCCCATGGGCATCAGGGTGTAGATGCCCGCGCCGAGCTTTTTGATCATGCCGGCGCGCGTCATCAGCTTGTGACTGACCACTTCGGCGTCGGCCGGGGCTTCCTTGAGGGTGGAAATAAAGAATTGAGAGGCTTTCATGGCAAAAATCCGGGGATGACTAAGGGCTTCGCCCCTTGAAGCGCAGCGCTTGCTGTGCATAATGGACGCAATTTAAAAATTGGGGTTTGATTATGCTTGACCGCGAAGGCTTTAGGCCCAACGTCGGCATCGTCCTGCTCAACCAGAGAAATCAGGTGTTTTGGGGCAAGCGAATTCGCACGCACTCCTGGCAGTTTCCGCAAGGTGGCATTGACCGGGGCGAGACGCCGGAGCAGGCCATGATTCGCGAACTGCACGAAGAAGTGGGGCTCTTGCGGGAGCACATTCGCATCGTTGCCCGCACCCGAGACTGGTTGCGTTATGAGGTGCCAGACCGCTACATTCGCCGCGATGCGCGCGGCTTTTACAAAGGCCAGAAGCAAATCTGGTTCTTGCTGCAACTGGTAGGCCACGACTGGGACTTGAACCTGCGCGCCACCGACCACCCCGAGTTCGACGCCTGGCGCTGGAACGACTACTGGGTGCCGCTGGAGGCGGTGGTGGAGTTCAAGCGCGGTGTCTACGAAGTCGCCCTGACGGAGTTGGCCCGCTATTTGCCGCGCAATGAGCTCAGAAACCGGTTCCTGCGCCAGGGCGTGCGCCCGCACGAGCAGGATATGGCGTTTGACGCCATACCAAGCGCCAATTTTGAACTCCCTCCCGGTGGTTCATTCGAGCCCAATCCGCAGACCAGCCATGGCCTTGATACCAGCGAGAAGACGCATGAAATTTAACCAGCTTTTCTGGCTTGGCCTGACATTGTTGGCATTCGGTGCGGCCGCCCAACTGGTGGACGACCCCGACTGGAAAGAAAGCGAGGCACCGCCACCCCCCGCGTTCAATAGCAAGCAATTGATCGCCATCGACATGCCGCGCTACGTGACATTGAAGTTTGGTGTGGATCCGGCCACACTGAGCATCACGCCAGAAGGCATCGTGCGCTACGTGATGGTGGCAACCAATGCCAGCGGCTCGGTCAACGCCATGTATGAGGGCATTCGCTGCGCCAGCGGCGAAGTCAAAACCTATGCCCGATACAGCCCCAGCGGCCATTGGTCTGCCGTCAAGAACCCGCCGTGGCAGGCACTCAACGACAACCTGCCCTCCCTTCACGCGATGGCGCTGGCCCGGCAGGGGGCCTGCCAAGGGCGCTCGACGCCCGGCAACTCAGTGGCAGACATCGTCAAAGCGCTGAAAAGCCCGATGCCCTATTAAATGCGGCACAAGGTCTGGTGGGGAAGCCAGCCGGGCTACCGGCTCAGCACCAGATTGTCCCGGTGCACCATCTCCGGCTCGGCGGCATAGCCCAGCAGTTTTTCAAATTCACTGGACGGCTTGCGACAGATCAGCCTGGCCTCCACGCTGGCGTAGTTGGCCAGGCCGCGCGCTATTTCCACGCCCTGCAAATCGCGGATGGCGATGACATCGCCGCGTGAGAAATCGCCGTCCACGGCTGTCATGCCAATCGGCAGCAGGCTGCTGCCCTGACCGCGCAGTTTTTGCATCGCACCGCCATCCACCGTCACCGAGCCGCGCAGCTGCAAGTGGTCGGCAATCCATTGTTTGCGGGCCTGCGTTTTCTGGGTCTGTGCCACCAGCAGCGTCCCGATCGCTTCACCTTGGCTCAGGCGCACCAGCGCATCGGGCTCGCGGCCCCAGGCAATCACGGTCGAGGCGCCGGAGCCGGCCGCGCGCTTGGCCGCCAGTATTTTGGTGATCATGCCGCCGCGCCCCAGGCTGGAGCCCGCGCCACCGGCCATCGCCTCCAGCGCCGGGTCGCCCGACTTGGCCTCATGCACAAACGTGGCAGACGAATCCTTGCGCGGATCAGCCGTAAAAAGCCCTTGTTGGTCGGTCAAAATGACCAGGGCATCGGCCTCCACCAAATTGGCGACCAGCGCGCCCAGCGTGTCGTTGTCCCCAAACTTGATTTCGTCGTTGACCACCGTGTCGTTCTCGTTGATCACCGGCACCACGCCCAGTTTGAGCAGAGTCAGCAGCGTAGAACGCGCGTTGAGGTAGCGCTCCCGGTCGGCCAGGTCAGCGTGCGTGAGCAGCACCTGCGCGCTGCCCAAACCGTTTTCACGCAGTTTGGTCTCGTACATTTG
Source organism: Rhodoferax sp. (assembly GCA_036508025.1). Lineage (GTDB taxonomy): Bacteria > Pseudomonadota > Gammaproteobacteria > Burkholderiales > Burkholderiaceae_C > Rhodoferax. Next base: position 3,384 of record DATCIC010000380.1, read on the forward strand.
CGCCAACCCCATCTGACCGACGGCGGCGGCGGCCTGTAACTCATGGATTTGGTGAGGCCGCGTGGCCCAGCCCAGGCGCTTCATGCCTTCGGCGATGGCGCCGCTGGAGACCATGATGACTTCACGCTTGCCCTGCACCAGCAGGGCGATCTGGCGACACCATTCGCCAATCGCGGTTTCATCCAGTCCACGCCCCTCGTTGGTGACCAGGCTGGAGCCCACCTTGACCACGATGCGCCGGGCATCGCGCAACACCACCGATTCAAAATTTTTAGTCATTTTGACCTCTAGCCCCCGTCCACATTGCGTAAGCAGCTATTGAATAAATAGCAGTTTTGGCATCATTCGGTATCCGGCGCAAAGCGCGGATCGATCGCCTCGGGCGTCTGCTCGGCCTTTTGCTGGGCTTTGACATGCTGGTAGATGATTTTGATCAGGGGTTCACAGCCTTCACGCGTGAGCGCTGAAATCTGGAATACCGGGCCCTTGAACTTGAAGCGCTTGACAAAGTCTTTCACCAGCGCCTCACGCTGCTCCAGCGGGATCATGTCGAGCTTGTTCAAGACCAGCCAGCGCGGCTTGTTGTACAGCGCCGGATCGTATTTCTTGAGCTCATTCACAATCGCCTTGGCTTGCGCGACGGTGTCCACGCTTTCATCAAACGGCGCCATATCGACCACATGCAGCAACAAACGCGTGCGCTGCAAATGCCGCAGGAACAGGTGGCCCAGCCCGGCGCCCTCCGAGGCGCCTTCGATCAAACCCGGCAAATCGGCCACCACAAAGCTCTGCTCCGGCCCCACCCGCACCACACCCAAATTGGGGTGCAAGGTGGTAAATGGATAGTCAGCGATGCGCGGCCGTGCGTTCGAGATGGCGGTGATCAGCGTCGACTTGCCGGCGTTGGGCATGCCCAGCAGCCCGACATCGGCCAGCACCTTGAGTTCGAGCTTGAGATTGCGCTTTTCACCGGGCCAGCCGGGCGTTTTTTGCCGTGGCGCGCGGTTGATGGCGCTCTTGAAACGCAAGTTGCCGAAACCGCCATCACCGCCCTTGGCGATGGTGATGACTTCACCGGGCGTCAGCAATTCAAACAACACTTCACCAGTTTCAGCGTCTGTGATGATGGTGCCGACCGGCATTTTGAGCGTGACGTCATCGCCTGCGGCGCCAAACATGTCCGAGCCCATGCCGTGCTCGCCGCGTTTGGCGTCGTGGCGCCGGGAAAAGCGAAAATCGACCAGGGTATTCAGATTGGGGTCGGCCACGGCAAAGACATGGCCACCGCGCCCGCCATCGCCGCCATTGGGGCCGCCAAATTCTTTGTATTTCTCATGCCGGAACGACACGCAGCCAGCGCCACCGTCTCCGGCAGAGACGTCTATATAGGCTTCGTCAACGAATTTCATGTGTTTAAATAAAAAACCCCGCGCAGGGCGCAGGGTCTTAGAGGGGAGTTGGCAAGGCCTTAAGCCGTTGCAACGTTCACCGTCGGCTTGTTCATGGCGCCTTTGATGGTAAATGCCACGTGGCCGTCTACCAGCGAAAACAGCGTGTGATCCTTGCCGATTCCGACATTGGTGCCGGGGTGGAACTTGGTGCCACGTTGGCGCACGATGATCGCGCCTGCGCTGACCAACTCGCCACCGAATTTCTTCACACCGAGCATCTTGGGCTTGGAATCGCGCCCATTGTGCGTAGAGCCGCCGCCTTTTTTATGTGCCATGACCGTTTTCCTTATGCAGAAATAATATTCACCAACAATTCAGTGAATTGCTGACGATGCCCTTGGCGTTTTTGATAGTGCTTGCGACGGCGCATTTTGAAAATGCTGACCTTGTCGTGCTTGCCGTGTGCCAGCACCGTGACACTGACCGTTGCGCCGGACACCAAGGGCGTGCCAACCTTTAATTCTGCGCCGTTGCCGACCGCCAGAACCTCGTTGAACACAATCTCTTGGCCTACGTCCGCAGCAATCTGTTCTACTTTAATTTTTTCGCCGGCTGCAACCCGATATTGCTTGCCGCCGGTTTTTATGACCGCGTACATGTTGACCTCTTGAATTTTTCTCTGCAAACGGATTTTCACAGAGCCCGTTACTATAACATAGGGCCCTGTCAGCAACAACCACACTATTCACCCCCCTTTTCAGCAGCGCTACGTTTCTATAATCTGCGCACACAACGGGTCATTTGTCTTGCAAGTTAATCCATCCAGCCCCAAGCCTTCCTTGTCAGTCATTGCGCAAGACATGCGTGAAGTCGATCGAGTCATTGCACATCGACTTGACTCCGGGGTGCCACTAGTGGGCCAAGTCGCCCGCTACATCATTGCAGCGGGCGGCAAGCGTCTGCGCCCCGCCCTGCTGCTGCTGATTTGCGGTGCGCTCGGCTTCAAAGGGGCTCAACGCTTCAACCTCGCTGCCGTGGTTGAGTTCATCCACACGTCCACGTTGCTGCACGACGACGTGGTGGACGATTCGTCCCTGCGGCGCGGCAACCCAACGGCCAACGAAACCTTTGGCAACCCGGCCAGTGTGTTGGTGGGCGACTTTTTGTATTCGCGCTGCTTTCAGATGATGGTCGACGCGCAAAACATGCGCATCATGCAAGTGCTGGCTGACGCCACCAACGTCATCGCCGAGGGCGAAGTGCAGCAATTGATGAACATGCACAACGCCGAACTCGATGAAGCCGGCTATCTGCAAGTGATCCGCTCCAAAACCGCAAAACTGTTTGAGGCCAGCGCCAGGGTTGGCGCCATCCTGGCCGGCAGCTCCCCTGAACTGGAAGAAATCTGCGCCGAGTATGGCCAGGCCCTGGGCACTGCTTTCCAGGTGATTGACGACGTGCTTGACTACACCGGTGAGGCGGCAGTCATGGGGAAAAACCTGGGCGATGATCTGCGCGAAGGCAAAACCACGCTGCCGCTGATTGCCGCCATGCAACGCGGCACGGCCAGTCAACGCGAACTCATCAAAATGGCGATTGAGACCGGGGGCGTGACCATGCTGGATCAAGTGGTCGACATCGTCAAAACAACCGGCGCGCTCGATGTGGCCCGCTTGGCCGCGACCCAGGAGGCGCAACGCGCCATCGCCGCAGCCAGACAACTCCCCGCCGGTCCGCACACTGAGTGTTTGCTACAATTGGCGGCTCAGTTGCTTGAACGCCAGTCATAACGCGGCAAACAAGTCAGGTAAAGAAATTTCGGAATGTGGCGCAGCCTGGTAGCGCACTTCGTTCGGGACGAAGGGGTCGGAGGTTCGAATCCTCTCATTCCGACCAATAAAATCAATGGGCTAACTTAGTTTTTGAGTTAGCCCATTGTCTTTTTTTGGGTGATGCAAGCCGACTTGATGCAGTAACAATAGAGAAACTGCTGCGTCGTGCCAAACGGAGTCTGATGTAATTCCGTCGCACTTTCGACAAGGCTGAATGCATCGCCAAATTCACTATGCAGGCCGTCAGCGTTATACCTGACTACGTCCAG
>DATCIC010000381.1:0-11280 GCA_036508025.1 Rhodoferax sp.
AATGGCAAACGCGCTGTACACCACCGCGTCCGAAGAACCGCTTTGGGCGTTCTTCATCGCACGAAACTGCGCCGCGATTTGCGGCAAGGCACTCAAGCGCCCGTTTTCAATCACGGTGCGCAGAAAGTTCTGTGCCATCGCTGGCAAAGGCCTTTGGGCAACACCCGCAACCAAGTCAAACACCTGGGCGGCTGTGACGTTCGGGTTGTCGGAGAACTGGAGCAATTGCGGATTCTTGGCAATCGCTTCGAGTTCTTCGACCCACAGCGCCGCAGCGTCGAGGTCGGATAACGAAGCCTTGAACAAGGCTTCGGCGTAAGGGCGGGCAATAGTGGCAAGTTCAGCCATGGTTGCGCTCTTACAGTTCCAGCTTCAAACGGCCCAGCAAGTCAGCATGCACGTTGGCATTGACTTCCTTGCGCAGAATCTGCTCCGCGCCCTTGACCGCCAGCGCTGCCACTTGCTCACGCAGGACTTCACGCGCCTTGCTGCTTTGCTGCTCGGCTTCAACCTTGGCAGCCGCAATGATCTTGTTGGCTTCTTCGGTGGCTTTGGACTTGGCTTCTTCGACGATGCTCTGACCGCGACGGTCCGCATCGGCCAGGCGCGCGGTGGTCTCGGTGCGCGACACGGCCAGCTCGGCTTCGACACGCTTGTTGGCTGAAGAAAGCTCGGATTTCGCTTTGTCGGCGGCCGCGAGGCCGTCGGCTATTTTCTGCGCCCGCTCGTCCAAGGCCTTTGTGATCGGCGGCCACACGAATTTCATCGTGAACCACACCAGAATCGCAAAAACGATGGCCTGCAGGAACAGGGTTGAATTGATATTCACTGCTTATTCCCTTTCAAGCGTGAAAGTTTAAGCAAACTTAAATGGCGAAAGGCTTGGCAAAGGCAAACAGCAGGGCAATCGCCACACCGATCAGGAAGGCGGCATCGATCAAACCGGCCAAAATGAACATCTTGGTCTGCAGCTCATTCATGAGTTCAGGTTGACGTGCCGAGGACTCCAGAAATTTGCCGCCCATCAGCGCGATGCCGATGGAGGCGCCCAATGCGCCCAAGCCAACGATGATGCCGCAAGCCAGTGCCACGAGGCCGAGAATGTTTTCCATGATTGCTCCTAAAGTACAGAAAAGAAAAAGAAAAAAGAAAGAAAAGAAAAAAGAAAGCGGTTAAACGATCAGTGTGAGCTGTGGGCCTGTCCCACATAAATCAGCGTCAACATCATGAAGATGAAGGCTTGCAGCGTGATCACCAGAATGTGGAAAATGCTCCAGGCAGTTCCCGCAATCACATGCCCAAATCCCAGCCAGAACCAACCCGACAGGGGGTTGAACTGCCAGGCCCATGTGCCGCCCATCAAGGCGATCAACATGAAAATCAGCTCACCGGCAAACATGTTGCCAAAAAGTCGCATACCGTGCGACACGGTCTTGGCTGCAAACTCGATCAATTGCATTAGCAAGTTGATCGGATACAGGAAAAATTTGTCGCCGAAGGGTGCCGACAGCAATTCGTGAATCCAGCCGCCCAGACCCTTGATCTTGACGTTGTAGACCAGGCACACCAGCAGCACGCTGACTGACATACCCAGGGTCGTCGAAAGGTCGGCGGTGGGCACCACGCGCATGTAATTCATGTAGCCCAGCGTCGGACCCACACCGTGCCACAGGGCAGGAATGGCGTCGACCGGCAGCATGTCCATCGCGTTCATCAGGAAGATCCAGACAAACACCGTCAGCGCCAGCGGGGCCACCAGCTTGCGGCTGGTGGCGTTATGGATCACGCCCTTGGCCTGGGTGTCGACCATCTCTGCCAGAATTTCAACCGCCGCCTGAAAACGCCCGGGGACGCCGGAGGTTGCCTTGCTGGCCGCGCGCCACAAAAAGAAACAGGCAATCGAACCCAGCAAAATGGAATAGATCAGCGAGTCAAGGTTGAAGACACTGAAATCGACAATACTGTGCTGCTCGACGTTTTCAAAAGAAAAGTTTTTTTGCAGATGATGCAGGTGGTGCTGGATGTACTCTCCAGCCGTTTGGGCGTGTCCTTCAGCGTGTTCAGCAGCCATATTTCACCAGTATGTCAATTCTTGTTAATTGAATCTTGGCGCCCCGGGCGCAGCCACATGGCCACCCAGTACACCTTCATCGTCACCACAAAGCCAGCCAGCAGCGCCAGCCAGTTCAAATCCAAAATCAGCCTTGGGGCAATGGCCAGCATCGCCACTGTCAAGGCAATCTTGACCATTTCCCACACAAAAAAACCAGTTAGCGCCGAGCTCGCATTGGCAGCTCCTCGTTGCCGCGACAGGCCGCGTGCCAACAGCGCAGCAGGCAGCACCACCGCCATCGCACCATAAGCCGCCGACGCACCAGCCACCCCGTTTTGCGTCAGGCCCCAGGCCAGCAAGGCCACCAGCACACCCACGACCGCCTGCCAGACCACCACCCGCCAGGGCGACAAGGGCGGACTCTTTGCACGCAGGGCTTGTGCCTCTTCGGCACTCAGCTGTCTGAACCCCGGCTCGTCCGTCTCATCTGTGTCAAACCCGGAGACCGGCATGATTATTGATCTCTCAAATTACAGGCAGGTTACACGCAACGTTTGCCACAAAAGCCCTGCATTATAAGTAGAAACCAAGGGGCTTTTGGCGCTGACACGCCTGCCGGGCCTCGGTAATACGGAATTTTGCCAAAGTAGCAGAACTTTGGCAGACCGGCTTTCCCTGAATTTGGCAAATAATCGACGGCAATATCAAAACCAATTCAACCTGAAAGCCGCCCATGCAAGCCATCTGGAACAACACCGTCGTTGCCGAGAGTGACGACACCGTATTGGTCGAAGGCAATTACTACTTTCCAGAAAGCTCGCTGAAGCGGGAGTTCATCACCTTCAGCAACCACAAGACCTCTTGCGCCTGGAAGGGCCAGGCCAGCTATTACTCGCTGCTGATCAATGGTGAACTCAATACCGACGCCGTGTGGTACTACCCCGACCCGAAGCCCGAGGCCGCCATGGTGCGTGGCCGCGTGGCGTTCGCCAACAGTGTGAAGGTGCAATGAGCAGCTCTTGGTACGAGCGCCATAGCCTGTCCACGCGCAACCTGCCCGAGCCCTCGACCCATGGCCTTTCACTGTTGGGGCGTAGCCAGTGTCAGGCCTGCGCCTGGCTTGCCGCAATCTGGCGCAGCGCCTGCTCGAACACCGCTACCGGCTGACCACCGGAGATCAGATGGCGATCATTGATGATGACCGCCGGCACCGAATGGATGCCCTGGCTGGTGTAGAACGCTTCGCGCTCGCGCACCTCGGGGCCGAATTCGTCGCTGGCCAAAATGGCGCGTGCGCGCACCACATCCAGACCCGCCTGCGCCACCGCAGCCAGCAAAACCTCGTGCGACTCCATGTTTTGGCCCTGGGTATGGCAGGCCACCAGCAGCGCTTTCTTCAGCGCGGGCTGCTGGGCCGGTGTTTCGAGTCCAGCCCAGTGCAGCAAGCGGTGTGCGTCGAAGGTGTTGTAGATGCGGCCGCGCCCGGCGGGGTTAAAACTGAAACCGACCTCGGCCCCGCGCTGGCGAATGGTGTCGCGAATCTGCGCCTGCTGCTCGGGCGTGGAGCCGTACTTCTGCGCCAGATGCTCGCCGATGTCTTGCCCGCCGGCGGGCATTTGCGGGTTGAGTTCGAACGGCTGGAAATGCAGCTCAGCGGCAACCTCGTTCTGCAGCCGGTCCAGCGCCTGCTCCAGTGCCGACAAACCGATGGCGCACCACGGACAGGAAATGTCGGAGACGAAATCGATCTTCAGGGGGTAGGACATGATGTGCGCCAGGTGTTTTGCCGTTGAAAGCTGCATTGTCCGGTCAACCTGAAAACCTTGCTGCATAAATGGAACTTGAACTTGATTCCGTTTGATAAATAACATGAAGTAACGGCGGACCGACCAGATAATTGGATCGTCCCTGTCACCTTCGATGAAATCCTCGCGCAATCCTAACAAGTCCCAGTGGCTGGTTTTGCTGGCCCTGATGTTGGCGCTCGTGTCTGAAACGGCGGCGTGGTGGTGGGCCAGCCAAACAGCGCGCGCCACGTCGCTGCAGGGGCCGGCCTGGCTCGGATTGAGCGCAGGGCTGTGTGCGCTGGCAGCCGCCGTCTTGCTGTGGCGCCAACTGGGGGCGGCGAAGCGTGCAACACGAAAAGCCCGCCAATTGCTGGCCTCCAGCCTGGACACGCTGGACGTAGGCCTGGAGATTTGGGACGAGCACGACCGACTGATTCTTTACAACAAAAAAATCAACCTGATCTACAGCGGCTTTCACACGCCAGCAGACATCGGTCAGAGCTTTGAAGCCTTGATGCGCGCCAAGCTGAAACGACAGCTGATCCCGGCGGCCATCGGGCGCGAGCAAGAGTGGCTAGCGCAGCGTCTGGCATCGCGTGGGACGCACAAGGAGCATACTTTGAAAGCGCTCACGCGCAACCAGTGGGTCAATTTCTACGAAACCCGAACACCCGAGGGCTATCTGGTGGTTGCCTGGGTCGATGTCACGGAACTGGTGCGCAAAGGCAAGGTGCTGGAGGCCAGCAACCAGCGTTTGGTCCAACAAACGATCATGGACGGTTTAACCGGTCTGGCCAACCGCAGGCGTTTTGACGAAGCCCTGAACACTGAATGGCAGCGCGCTGCTCGCGGCGGCACCCCCTTGAGCCTCTTGATGGTGGATATTGATCACTTCAAGAATTACAACGACAACTATGGGCATCTGGCCGGCGACCAATGTCTGCGGCGGGTGTCCAGCGCGCTGAGCCGTTGCGTGCGCCGGGCCGGCGAACTGGTCGCGCGCTATGGTGGTGAGGAATTTGTGCTGTTACTGCCCGGCGCCGATATGGCCCATGCTTGCGAAATTGCCCAAATGTGCCTGGACCTGATGCAGCAGGAGTACGTGCCGCATGTTGCCTCACCCACGTCTGCGCAGGTGACCTTGAGCATTGGCGTGGCGTGCGCGCTACCCGATGCCATGCTGGACGACCCCGCTTCCTTGGTTAATGCCGCCGACACCGCCATGTACCGTGCCAAGTCCAGCGGGCGAGCGCACTACGAAGTGGCCGACCGGGCCGACTGGGAGATCGACGAGAACACACCTCGAACCCAGCCATCTCCCTTCTCCTGAAAGCAATTCAAGCTCTCAAGCCCAAAGTGCTTGCCTCCAGCCCCCGCGCGGCCTGCAACACAGCCTTGCGTCCCGTTCACCTCGCTGGTAAACCAAGAACGGTGCGCAGCCGCGCCAACTCATCCGCCAGGGCCAGGGTGGTGGGCGTGAACAGGGAGCGCGCCACGGCGTAGCGGCGCAGGGCGTCCAGGGTGCCGGGCTACTGCAGTTCGAATGAAACGGGCGTAGCCCCTTGCCCCGCTCTGGCGGTGATTGATAGACGCTTTAGCGCAGGCCGAAAAACGACATGATGACGAGGACGACAACGACCAGTCCGACGATGTAGATGATGCTGTTCATAAAAATTCCCCTTTCTTGAGGGCTAACGGAGTGAAAGAAACGAGTCGCGTGCCTGAAGCAATCCACTGCACACGCGTAGATGTTGTACCGTTCCCGGCCGGAGCTGTCGGTATGCCAGCGCACACACGGACTGATAAATTTGGGCGTAGCATCGCGACCGGAATCTTGAGGCCTGAATCAGACTCCAACTGTCAGCCGGCGGTTCTTTAAGACTCTTCTCCCGGCTGCACCCTCAAAGAGGCTTCAGCCCGGCGTGACCGTGAAACCTGTGTTGCGGCCCCGGAACTTGGCGTGGCGCCCGCCACGAAGGACTGCCCATGTCAGATTTATCGAAACCCAGCGACGCCGCGCCGGACCCGACGCGTCCTTGGCTCGTCATCAAGAAGGCCGCCGGCCGACTGCTGGACTGGTTCGTGATCCAACCGGTGATCGTCAAGCTGACTGTGCTGGTTCTGGCCGTCCTGATCCCCGCCACCGGCATCTATTCGTTCACACTCATCCAGAAGCAGGCCGCCGTGGCCGAGCAGGTCAAGACCATGGCCGTTGCCGGGCAGGCGGGCGAGGGGGTGTGGGAGCTCAATGACAAGCTACCCGTGGTGTTCGGCAGCGGTTCGCTGCTGAGCTTCCTGGAAACCAAGCCGGTCGAGCGCATCACGGTGGTCTACGAGCCGCTGCTGTGGAACGTATCGGAGCGCATCATCCTGATCGAATCGCAGGGCCAGCAGTACGCCTATTACCCCAGCGACATGGAGACCCGAATCTTCACCGGCAAGGCCGTCACCGCGCCGTGGGGCGCCAAGCTGGCCTTTATTCCGCGCAGCGAGCTCAAGCCCGGCAGTCTTGCATTGTTCGAACGTCTGGACCAGCGCTTTGCCGGCGCCCGCCCACAGGCTGGCAAGGACAGCTGGAAAGCAGGTGTCAGCGGCGTCTTGTCGGCCACACTGATGCTCTGCGTGCTGGCCTTCCTGTATCTCCAGCTCAAGGGCCAGTTCAAGTCGCTCAAGTTCATCGAGCCGGTGCAGGTGCCTGGCTCCATCGACGACCTAGTGGGCATGGATGACATCAAGGCCGAGGTGGCCCAGATCAAGGACCAGTATGAGCGCCGCGCGGAATATGCCGAGTACGGCATATTCAAACCCTTCAATGTGATGTTTAGCGGCCCGGCCGGTACCGGCAAGACCAAGCTGGCCAGCTACCTGGCCAAGGAATTGCGGCTGCCCATCCTGTTTCATTCTGCCGCCAACCTGGAAACGGGCTTTGTGGCCGGCGGCTCGAACACGCTCAACCGCATCATGACCATGGCCAAGCGGCGCAAGCGCTGCATCGTCTTCCTGGACGAGGCGCAGGACCTTTTCATGAAGCGCGGCGGCCGCCGCAAGTTCGACGATGACACCGCCAACACGCTGCTGTCCGTGCTCGATGGCGTGCGCAGCAAGAACGAAGCCGAGATCATCTGGATCGTGGCCAGCAACTTCAACAGCGAAACCATGGAGATGGACGAGGCCATGCTGCGGCGCTTTCAGATGAAGGTGGACTTTCGCATGCCCAACCGAGCAGAGCGGCTGGCTATCATCGGCCACTACCTGGACCAGCGCGCCGGCAAGGTGCTGCCCGACCTCGATCTGCGCCATCTGGTGGAAGTGACCGAGGGCCGCAGCCCGGCCGACCTGGAGACCATCGTCAACCAGGCTGGCATCACGGCCGTACAGACGGGCGAAATGATCGGCGCCGATACTCTGATGCAGGCCGCCGAGCGGGTGCTGGTGGGCAACGTCAATACCGACACCACCGCGGAACGTGATCGCGATCGCCGCATCATTGCCGTGCACGAATGGGGCCACTTCCTGGTGGACCTGGAGCACGAACGCCAGCTGCCCAACAGCAACTGGGAGCAGATCCTGGCCGACATGAAGACCCTCAAGATTTCGCTCAAGGCCAACCCGCGTACCAACGCCTTGGGCTTCGTTTTTCACAAGCAGGGGGCCAACCTGCTCAAGACCAAGAGCGACATCGAACACGACGTGCGCGTGCGGCTGGGCGGCATGGCCAACGAGGAACTGTTCTTTGGCGAAGAAGGCACGACCAACGGCGCGCACAACGACATCACCCGCGTGACGCAGTTGCTGCACCACGCCGTGGGTGAGATGGGCATGTACCGCAAGACCCGCCTGAATTTCGGATCGCTCGCCAAGGACAGCCGTCGCAGCGGGGAGGTGGACGAGGAGACACGCAGCATCATGGAAGCACAGAGCGAGCGCCTGTACGACGAAACCAGGGCCGTGCTGTCCCGGCTCAAGCCGCTGACCGAGCATCTGGTCGGCAAGCTCCTGGAAGCGGGTGAGATGAGCCTGAGTGAGGCGCTGTTTCAGATTCGCAGCTTCGAGGCGAAGGCGGTTTGACTAAAAATGCGAGAGCGGCAAGCCCGCCTTGGTTTGCTCGTAGCGATCCAGTTCACGCTGCGCATGAAAGCAGTGTTGCAGGTTGAGGTCGCGAAGCATATGGGTGCTCATCGACGCACAGCGCCATCAGTCAACAGATGCGGGTGCTGGAGGAGCAGCTCGGGTTTGCCCTGTTTGATCAGTTCAGCCACGCAACTGGAACACACCCCGGGCGGGTCAGCACATTTATAGGTCAAATAGACCTCTAGCCCCCGTCGAATAAGCGCAATCCGCTATACTATTAATAGCAAATGGCATTGACGCCGAAGCCCAAAACATCTGCACCAGGGCGGCGCCGAGTCGAGCCGCTTCGGCGGCCGCTATTGGCGTTACAGGCTTTCTACTTCTTATCGAGGATATTCCCATGAAAAACCAAAGCCACCGGCATTGGTGCCGTGCTGTGCACCCAACTGACTAACTGCTGATGTAGCTCGTTAACTGCGAAATAGTCTGTTCCTGATCGGCAATGATGTCGTCCATCAGGTCACGGATCGAGATCAGGCCCACGACCTTGGCGCCATCCAGCACAGGTAAGTGACGGATTTTTTTCTGGCTCATCAGCACCATGCAAGCACGGGCCTCGGTGTTGGGTGTGACCGTAATGACATCACGGGTCATGATGTCGGCGACTGTGGTTTCTTTGGAGTTTCTTCCCATTAGCGCAACTTTGCGGGTGTAGTCGCGTTCGGACACCACCCCAACCAGTTTGCCGCTCTCCATGACAGTCAGCGCACCCACCCGATAGTCGGCCAACAGCCGCAGGGCCTCAAAAACACTGACCGAAGGACTCACCTGATAAACCGTTGAATTACGATTCTTTAACAATTGCGAAACGGGTTTCATCACAACTCCAATTAATTTTGTACCATGGGATATGCAGTGTAAACAAACCCCTGTGCAATGCAATAGGAGCCAATTCCCAGGAGCACGGCACGGGTCCGCCAAGTTCTTGGAATTCTGGCGTTCAAGTGGCGTGCGCTGCAAATCATCAAATTGACATGAAAGTTGTCAGAGTTCATTGTTACATTTGGGCTTTGTCCTTGCTGAATACGTCAATAGAGCTATTGCTATTTTTGTAGCAGAAATAATTCATGAACGCCAAGAAGCCTTTTGAAATTGCCCGTGAGACGCTCAGGCAACTCACCGCACGCAAGTTGGCTCCAACGCCTATCAATTACCAGGCCATGTACCGCGCCAAACGTGCGGGCAAAAACCGCGTGTTGGGCGCTTAACCGCAATAAGGCTCTTATGACCTATCTCATTCTCGGACTCTTTATTTTTCTGGGTGTGCACTCGGTGCGTATCGTGGCCGATGACTGGTGCACCCAAACCAGCGCGCGCATCGGCCCGCTGCCCTGGAAGGCCTTGTACTCGGCCGTCTCCCTGCTGGGTTTCGCGCTGATCGTGTGGGGCTTTGGCGTGGCACGCCAGCAGCCAGTGCAACTATGGAGTCCGCCAGTGGCGCTGCGGCACCTGGCCTCACTTTTGACACTGTTTTCGTTCGTGCTGCTGGCGGCAGCCTACGTGCCCGGCAACATCATCAAGGAACGGGTTCACCATCCCATGGTGCTGGGTGTCAAGCTGTGGGCGCTGGCGCATTTGCTGGCCAATGGCAACCTCGGCCATGTGGTGTTGTTTGGCTCATTCCTGGCCTGGGCAATTGTCGATTTCACCGCAGCACGTCGGCGCGACCGCACACGCGGCACGCGCTACCCCGGCGGCACCGCGGGTGCCACTGGGATTACGGTGGCCCTGGGCGTGGGCGCGTGGATTGCGTTTGCGCTCTGGCTGCATGGCCTGCTGATCGGTGTGCGACCACTGGGCTGAGACACAAGAAGGGTCAAATCATGAGTATCCGCAACCTCGACTCACTGTTTTCCCCCGCCTCGATCGCGGTGTTTGGCGCCTCCCTGCGTGTCGGTAGTGTCGGTACCACGGTATGGCACAACCTGAGTTCAGGCAGCTACCGGGGCGCGCTTTACGCCGTCAACCCCAAGCACCGCAAGCTTGGGGACCATCTGGTGGTAGCCAAAGCCGCGGATCTACCTGAAGTCCCCGATCTGGCGGTGATCTGTACGCCACCGGCCAGCGTACCGGGCTTGATCGAAAGTTTGGGGCGCCTGGGCACACGCGCCGCCGTGGTGATGACCGCCGGCATGACTGACCAGCAAAAGCAGGCCATGCTGGACGCGGCACGCGCCCACTTGTTGCGTATTTTGGGGCCCAACTGCATCGGGCTGCTGGCACCGCATCAAGGCCTGAATGCCAGTTTTTCCCACATTGATGCACAACCCGGTGAGGTGGCTTTTGTTTCACAGTCCGGCGCCTTGGTAACGGCCATGCTGGACTGGGCGCAAGGGCGCGGCATCGGCTTCTCCTATTTTGTATCCCTGGGTGAACACGCCGACGTGGACTTTGGCGACATGCTCGACTACCTGGCCAGCGACGCCAAAACGCGGGCGATTCTGCTGTATACCGAATCGATCGAATCACCGCGCAAATTCATGTCGGCGGCGCGCGCGGCGGCACGCAACAAGCCGGTGATTGTGGTGAAAGCAGGGCGCTCGGCGCAGGGCCAACTGGCGGCCGCCTCGCACACCGGCGCACTGGCCGGCTCCGACATGGTGTTTGAGGCCGCGATTGCTCGCGCCGGTATGTTGCGGGTCAATACATTGCAAGAGCTGTTTCTGGCGGCTGAGACGCTGTCGCGCTTTCGCACCAACACCAGTGACACCATCACCATCCTGACCAATGGCGGCGGGGCCGGCGTGATGGCGGCCGACGCGGCCGCCTTTGCCGAGGTCGAGCTGACACAACTCAGCGACAGCACACGACAAAAGTTGGATGCCGTGTTGCCAGCCAACTGGTCGCACGGCAACCCGGTGGACATCATCGGTGACGCGCCGGTGGCGCGCTATGTGCAAGCCTTACAAGTGCTCAAAGACGACCGCAGCAGCGGGGCCGTACTGTTCATTCACGCCCCCACGGCCATTGTGCCCAGTGCCGACATTGCACGGGCGCTGGTGCCGCTGGCCCAGCATCAACCCGGCATGCCACCCCGGCTCATGAGCTGCTGGCTGGGCGACAAGGCGGTCATGCAGGCACGCCAGCTATTCCAGGACGCGGACATTGCCAACTTTGACACGCCAGAGCAAGCAATCAGCGCGTTCTCCATGCTGCAGCGCTATCGGCGCAACCAGGCCGAACTGATGGAGGCGCCTCCTGCCTTGCTGGCGGATTTGCGGCCCGACACGGCGACCATCCGGGCGCTGGTGCTGGACGCGTTGGCGAGTGGCCGCGAGATGCTGACCGAGCCGGAAGCCAAGGCGGTGC
>DATCIC010000382.1:0-3633 GCA_036508025.1 Rhodoferax sp.
TCCAAAACCATCAAGACAGGAGAGAAGTCAAAAATCAGCTACTGAGTACACTTATCCACAATTGCCAATTCAAATATTGGCAACCCGCCCTGGCTCATTATTGAATTGGCAGGGTGGCTCAATATTCAATCGGCGCCGACAGGCTTCGTGTCTGAAAGAGCCGTTGGCCTGGATTTTTGGCATTTTTCCAGTGGCGGACTGGAAAAGACACATACCCGACGTTCACCGAAACCGCATGCAGCCCGGTGAAAAGTGGAAAGCTGACTTTGGATTTCGCCGGAACCGGCCGTTCGCCACCGATGCCAGAAACTTGGAAGCAGTCATCCAGCGACGAAAATCAGTTTTTCCGTTTGTCGGTCGGCAGAGCAGCGGGAGGAGTCGGTGACGAATACCCGCTTTCTGGCAGTCCAATTGCAGGAAGTGCCAGCGACCAACGTCAGCGCGTATAGGCCTTGAAAACTATTGCATTAACAAAGTCATTCATAGCGACACAGATCGTCGCATCTACGTAGCGTGAACTTGACCACAAGGTCTTCGCAATCATTTGCTTGCTCGCCCACCCTGCTTTGCTCCGCCCCATATGCGCTCTGTGTACCTTGACTCACGCCTTCGTTCCACACTTCCTTCCTCAGCTCGGTCAAGGCATATCGACGGCGAGGCTACAAACGTACATGAATGCAAGTTTTGTTCTTGCGGACCCGTATTCTTACAACCATCAAAGTGACCCTATTTCGTTCGTGGTTGAGATGAAGACTGGCGTTGCAAACGCCGAGCATTCTGCCAAGATGAGCAATGCAAGGTCGTATTCCCGACTTTGCATTCAACTACGAAGGGGAAAATAATGCTTAACCGACACATTGCTTTGACAAAAAAACTTCTTGCCATCTCCCTGTTTTCGATAGCCGGGAGCACGAGTATGGTCTACGCCGCCGACATCGTCACATTGACCGGGAAGCTCTCCAGCGCCAGCGAGGTGCCTCCAAACTCAAGCCAGGGTACAGGAACAGTTGAGGCAACACTCAACAGGGAAACCAACGAGTTGAAATGGAAAGTGGTCTATTCCGGGCTTACCGGCCCTGCTGGCGCGGGGCACTTCCATGGGCCTGCTACTGCTGGTCAAAATGCCGGAGTCGTCCTGGGGTTCAAAGGCAGTGTAGAGAGCCCCATCAGCGGTGAAGCCACAATTACCCCTGAGCAAGCCAGAGATGTTTCGGCCGGCAAGTGGTACGTAAATTTACACACCAAAGCCAACCCGGGAGGCGAAATTCGTGCTCAGGTAACGCCAGGGAACTGAGCGTCTTTGTTTCGGTCGGTCTGGGTCTTATGCCCTAAAGGTTATGGCCATCGTTGTCGAATACACCACTTACTTACCGGGCTATTCACCTGTATTGGGGAAGAACGCGCGCTTGACTTCTACGTCGACGGTGAGAAGTCATTTTTGACCGTTTCTACGCCCACTGTTGCTCTTTTGCGGGTGTTCTTATTGACGAAATTGGTTGCACATTTCCGACCTTGAAAGGACCGTTTGAACGGCGGGTTCGGAGCGACCAGTTCGGAGATCGCTTGAGCCGCTATGTGTCTACTGGAGCCCGTCGATTGAAAACGGGGCAAATTTTGGGTGGCTGACTTCAACAGACACATTGCTGCCGCTCGTCACCGGCAGCTTTCTGGAGGTTCAATTTTCGAGTTTGGTGAACCATCCAGCGGTCATTCATATTGCTAGCAACGTGCCATTTACAGGCCCTCGCGTTACCACGGTTGATGGCGGGTTTGGATGGCCGAGCATCCGGTCAATGCGTTTGTAGCGTCCCCAAACCGTGGCTTCATTCGTTTTCTGTAGGACTTTGCTGAGTCACCGGTGGTCAAAAGCCAAGATTTTTTGTTTTTCACCAATTTCGTGTACCACACAAAAGCGGAGGGAACTGAACCATTGATTGCTCAAGCGTAAATGAATTGATGACAAGGCAGTTGGCGTGGTTGGCGAAGGTCGATGCGCCAGCTGTCCGAGAGTGTTTGAAAGCCTTGGGGCCACAATCAGCGAATCCCATTTAAGGCTGAGTGACAAAAAATCACGCAAAAAGTCCAGTATGAATGGGTCAACCTTTACCTTTGAAAAATCATAGCGTTAAGGTGGCATCCATGTACGCCGTTAGGTCGAATTCGAGGGACTGATGCCTTGATTGTTGGTTCGCAACATGCCCTTGGTTTCTATGAACGAAATCACGTCCAGGACGCCGCTGCGAGTTTTTAAGTTGGTCATGACAAAGGGTTTGAGGCCCTTGACCGTGGTGCGCATGCGCGTGGTGTCCGCCGCCATCACGTCAAGATTGGCACCCACATACGGGGCCAGGTCGGTCTTGTTGATGACAAACAAGTCGCTCTTGGTGATACCTGGGCCGCCCTTGCGCGGTATTTTTTCACCAGCGGCCACATCGATTACGTAAATCGTCAGGTCGGAGAGCTCGGGGCTGAAAGTGGCGGCTAGGTTGTCGCCGCCGCTCTCAATGAACACGATGTCGGCATTGGGAAAGTCCGCCAGCATGCGGTCAATCGCCTCCAGGTTGATGGAGGCATCCTCCCGGATGGCTGTGTGAGGGCAGCCGCCTGTTTCCACGCCCATGATGCGCTCAGGCGGCAGCGCGCCACTCTGGGTCAGCAGGCGCTGGTCTTCCTTGGTGTAGATGTCATTGGTGATGGCGACCAGGTCGTAGCGCTCACGCATGCTTTTGCACAGCATTTCCAGCAAGGTGGTTTTGCCGGAGCCGACCGGCCCGCCGATGCCCACGCGCAAGGGAGGAAGTTTTTTTGTGCGGTCTTTGATGTGATGCAGTGGGGTGTTCATGAGGTGTTTTGCTATTGATTGAAGAGTGGTCTACGCAGGCTGTATAAGGGCTAGGACCTGAAAATACGTGAATATTGAACTTCGTGCTGAGCGCTCAAAATCGCCAGCATGGGAGAAAAAGCCTGACGCCCGTCCTCCGGCAGGGGGACCGCGTGATCGACCGCAGCAGGAATTCGCGCTGCCAGTGCCGACAAAATGCGCTGCCCGGCACTCTGGCCCAGCGGCACCGATTTGATGGCGGCTTGCACCATGTTCTCGGCCCAGCCAAAGGCATAGGCCAGCAGGCAATCGCGCAACGGGGCCTGGGTGGCGCTGGCTGCCAGTGCAAAAGCCAGCGGGTAAGTGGGCTGCAGATTGGTCAGCAGCTCGATTTGGTCCGGTGTGGCGGTGGTGTGGTTGCGCAGCCATTCCAGCAAGGATCGGCCCATTTGCTCGGTTTGTGCCCGCAACTCACTGCTTTCACGGGTTTGCAGCACCCAGGCGTTGAGCTGGGCGATGCGTTTTGCGTTGGCGCATTGCCAGGCAGGTATGGCTTGGGCCACTACTGCCAGATCACTGCGCGCCAGACTGAGCTCAAGCTGATCGAGCAGCCATTCAGAGGCTTCTTTTTCTGTCGCCACTCGCGCACTGTCTACGGCTGACTCAAGGCCCTCCGAGTAGGAAAACCCGCCGATGGGAAGCGCTGGTGACGCCAGCCACATCAGTTGCAGCAGACTGGTGGCGCTCATGGCTGCGAGCGCGGTTTTGCCGGCTGGAGCGGGCATGGCTCAATGGGCGTGCTGGCAGTCGGG
>DATCIC010000383.1:0-8475 GCA_036508025.1 Rhodoferax sp.
AGCGACGGCAATAGTCCAGCAACTCGGCCTCGGTGGCGTAGCCGCTGGCGTCACGGGTTTTTTCAACGTCTTGCACAAACGCATTGAGCAAGTCGTGCAAGAGCGGCGCGGGCAGTTGGTGCGCCTGCACGGCGTGTTGCAGTGGCCCGAATACGGACGCCCAGCGTGCGTTGCTGTCAGCGTTGGCCGTTTGACAGGCATGGATCAGTTGCTGGCGGAAGTCCTGCAGGTCTTGCAGGCGCAGCGTCGCCGTGGCATCGCCTTCATCGGCCAGGTCGTCGGCGCTGCGGGCAAAGTGGTAGATCGCGGCGATGGGTGCGCGCAAGTGGGCCGGGCACAGCCAGGACGCGACGGGAAAGTTCTCGTAGTGGGTGATGGGCGCGGGCGGTCTGGCCGTGGCGGGTTGCTGCATGGTGCTCTGATTTTGCCTGCATGTTGCCTGGCCCTCGGTCTTGACCTTGTGGGACTTGCCGACCGTGCAAGTGGCCTGGTTTTGGTTTGCGCGGGCGCCGGACGCAGCAAGTTAGAATCCCCGGTTGACCGATTTCCCGGGGCTGGTCTTGCAGACCGGCCTCTTTGTTTTTTGCGCGGGTGGCGAAATTGGTAGACGCACCAGGTTTAGGTCCTGACGCTGGAAACAGTGTGGGGGTTCGAGTCCCCCCCCGCGCACCACTTAGATATTTGCCGGACAGTCCGCAGTCGCCTCGCGACCCGCTCTGTCTCCCTCATTGTTTGATATTTTGGAGAATGATCATGGCCGTTACCGTTGAAACGCTGGAAAAGCTGGAACGAAAAATAACGCTGACTTTGCCGGTAGGCGTTGTCGAATCTGAAGTGCAGTCGCGCTTGAAGAAGATGGCACGCACCATCAAGATGGACGGCTTCCGTCCGGGCAAGGTGCCCATGAACGTGGTAACACAGCGCTATGGTTACTCGGTGCATTATGAAGTCATGAACGACAAGGTCGGCGAGGCCTTCTTTAACGCGGCCAATGAAGCCAAGCTGCGCGTGGCTGGCCAGCCACGCATCTCTGAATCAGAAGCGTCACCGGAAGGCGAAATGGCGTTTGACGCGGTGTTCGAAGTCTATCCAGACGTGAAAATTGGTGATCTGAGCACCGCCGAGGTGGAGAAAATATCCGCTGAAGTCACTGACAGCGCCATTGACAAGACAGTTGACATCCTGCGCAAGCAGCGCCGTACCTTTTCTCAGCGCCCGCATGACGCTGCCGCGCAAGACGGCGACCGTGTGACGGTTGATTTTGAAGGAAAAATTGACGGGGAAGTGTTCGCCGGCGGCAAGGCGGAGGATTTTCAGTTCATCGTCGGCGACGGCCAGATGCTCAAAGAGTTTGAAGAGGCCACCCGGGGCATGAAATCAGGCGAAAGCAAGACCTTTCAGCTGGCTTTCCCGGCTGACTACCACGGCAAGGACGTGGCAGGCAAGACCGCAGACTTTATGGTGACGCTCAAGAAAATTGAAGCCGCCCATCTGCCGGAAGTGGACGGGGCGCTGGCCAAGTCACTGGGCATTGAAGACGCTACCGTAGAAGGCTTGCGCGCAGACATCCAAAAAAACCTGGCGCGTGAAGTCAAGGCCCGCCTGCTGGCACGCAACAAACAGGCGGTGATGGATGCGCTGGTGGGCAAGGCCGAACTGGACCTGCCGAACGCGAGCGTGCAAGCAGAAATCAATCGCCTGCTGGAAGGTGCGCGCGCTGAGCTCAAACAACGTGGTATCAAGGATGCGGACAAGGCGCCGATGCCTGAGGATATTTTCCGTCCCCAAGCTGAACGTCGTGTGCGTTTGGGCCTGGTGGTGGCTGAATTGGTTCGTTCCAATAATCTGCAAGCCACGACTGAGCAAGTCAAGGCGCACATTGAGGAATTGGCGGCCAGCTACGAAAAACCGGCCGATGTAATGCGCTGGTATTACAGCGACAACAACCGCCTGGCCGAAGTCGAGGCGATCGTGATTGAAAACAATGTGACCAACTTTGTGTTGGCGCAAGCCAAAATCAGCGACAAGGCCCTGTCCTTTGATGAGTTGATGGCTCAAAACTGATAAAAAGCTGTTCCCTGGCAGCTGCAATGGGGCTTGGGCCGGGCTTGTAGTCTGGCCTGCAGGCCCCATTTCTTTTGGGGCGAATATTTTTCGCTACAGTACAGTTAATTTTTGGAGTCAAGATGAGCCAGCCGAACATGATGATGGGTGCAATGCAAACGCAAGCTTTGGGCATGGTGCCCATGGTGATTGAGCAGTCAGGGCGCGGCGAGCGGTCGTACGACATTTATTCGCGGCTGCTGAAGGAGCGCGTGATTTTTTTGGTTGGTCCGGTCAACGACTATGTGGCCAATCTGGTGGTGGCGCAATTGCTGTTCCTGGAAAGCGACAACCCGGATAAGGATATTTCGTTCTATATCAACTCGCCGGGCGGATCGGTCAGTGCTGGCATGGCGATTTTTGACACGATGAACTTTGTCAAGCCCGATGTGTCTACGTTATGTACCGGTATGGCCGCTAGCATGGGCGCTTTTTTACTGGCGGCTGGCGCCAAAGGCAAACGTTTCTCACTGCCCAACTCCAAGGTCATGATTCACCAGCCCTCGGGTGGCAGTCAGGGGCAGGCGACGGAGATCGAAATTCAGGCGCGTGAGATTTTGAAAACCCGCGAGCAGTTGAATAAAATTTTGGCCGAGCGCACCGGCCAGCCGTTGGCGCGTATTGAGCGCGACACCGAGCGTGACTATTACATGTCGGCGGACGAGTGCAAAGAATATGGCCTGATTGACCAGGTCATCTCGAAAAGGGCATAGTCTCATGGCTGAAAAAAAAGGCTCCTCCGGCGAGAAAACGCTTTATTGTTCTTTTTGCGGCAAAAGCCAGCATGAAGTCAAGAAGCTGATCGCGGGCCCGTCGGTATTCGTTTGCGACGAATGCATTGACCTTTGCAACGAGATCATTCGCGATGAGTTGCCGCCCAGCACCGAAGCGCGAGGTGGCACTAGTGAGCTGCCAACTCCGCTGGAGATCAAGACCAATCTTGATAATTACGTGATTGGTCAGGAGCCTGCCAAGCGGACGCTGGCGGTGGCGGTTTACAACCATTACAAGCGCTTGCGGCACCAGGAAAATGCCAAAAAAGATGATGTGGAGCTGGCCAAAAGCAATATTTTGCTGATCGGCCCGACCGGTTCCGGCAAAACGCTGTTGGCGCAAACGCTGGCTCGCATGCTCGACGTGCCTTTTGTGATGGCCGATGCCACCACATTGACCGAAGCCGGCTATGTCGGCGAGGACGTTGAAAACATTGTGCTCAAGCTCCTGCAAAGCTGTAATTACGAAGTTGAGCGCGCCCAGCGCGGCATTGTCTATATTGATGAAATCGACAAAATTTCCCGCAAGTCAGACAACCCTTCCATTACCCGTGATGTCTCGGGGGAAGGCGTGCAGCAAGCGCTGCTTAAACTGATTGAAGGCACCATGGCCAGCGTGCCACCGCAAGGCGGGCGCAAACATCCGAATCAGGATTTTGTGCAAGTTGATACCACCAATATCCTGTTCATTTGCGGTGGTGCATTTTCCGGTCTGGAGAAGGTGATCGACAACCGCACCCAATCGTCCGGCATGGGTTTTGGGGCCACGGTTAAAAGTAAAGAGCAGCGCAGTCTGACTGAAGTTTTCAAGGAAGTTGAACCTGAGGACTTGATCAAGTTTGGTTTGATTCCTGAGTTGGTAGGCCGGATGCCGGTGGTGGCAACGCTGGCCGAACTCAGTGAAGATGCCTTGGTGCAAATTTTGACCGAGCCCAAGAACGCGTTGGTCAAGCAGTACAGCAAGCTGTTGGCGATGGAGGGCGTTGATCTTGAAATTCGTCCTTCGGCCTTGAAAGCCATCGCCAAAAAAGCACTGGCCCGCAAGACGGGAGCGCGTGGCCTGCGCTCGATTCTTGAACAATCGTTGATCGACACCATGTTCGATTTGCCCAATACGTCTAACGTTGACAAGGTCGTCGTGGACGAGTCGACCATTGATGAGAATAAGCCGCCTTTGTTGGTCTACCGCGAGCTTGCCAAGAAGGCCTGATTTGCTTGGTGTTTGTGCGCGTTTAGTCAAGTTTGAGACGCGCGCGGCTATTTAATAATTGGGTTCGGGTTGAAAACCTGAACTACTGATTCATATTCAACAGGTAACGAAAGGGACTTTTCATGTCTGGTCATACCCATTTGCCTGCTACTCCCCTGGATTTGCCATTGTTGCCACTGCGTGACGTGGTTGTATTTCCGCACATGGTGATTCCACTTTTTGTTGGTCGGCCCAAGAGCATCAAGGCGCTGGAAGCGGCCATGGAATCTGAGCGTCGCATCATGCTGGTGGCCCAAAAAACAGCCGCCAAGGACGATCCGTTGGTCACCGACATGTTTGATGTCGGTTGTGTCTCGACTATCCTGCAAATGCTCAAGCTGCCCGACGGCACGGTCAAGGTGCTGGTCGAAGGCCAGCAGCGCGCACGTGTCAACAAAATTGAAGATGGTGAGTTGCACTTTTCTGCCAACGTCACGCCGATTGAAGTGCTGGCTGAGCCCGACACCAAATCACGTGGCAAAGCCAGTGAAATCGAGGCCTTGCGCCGTGCGGTGATGCAGCAGTTTGACCAGTACGTCAAGCTCAACAAGAAAATCCCACCGGAGATTCTGACCTCTATTTCAAGCATTGATGATGCGGGCCGCATGGCCGATACCATCGCCGCGCATTTGCCGCTCAAGCTCGACAGCAAGCAAGCTGTATTGGGTCTCTCGGGTGTCAAAGAACGTCTGGAGAATCTGTTTGAGCAGATCGAGCGTGAAGTTGACATCTTGAACGTTGATAAAAAGATCCGGGGCCGCGTCAAACGGCAGATGGAGAAGAATCAGCGTGATTTTTACCTGAATGAACAGGTGAAAGCGATTCAGAAAGAACTGGGTGAAGGTGAAGATGGCGCCGACATCGACGAGATTGAGAAAAAAATCAAGTCGGCCAAAATGCCCAAAGAAGCGCTGAAAAAGGCCGAAGGCGAACTGAAAAAGCTGAAATTGATGTCGCCCATGTCGGCAGAAGCGGCCGTCGTGCGCAATTACATTGATGTATTGACCGGCTTGCCGTGGGCCAGCAAAACCAAGATCAAGCATGATCTTGGTAATGCAGAAAAAGTGCTCAACGAAGACCACTACGGGCTGGACAAGGTGAAAGACCGCATTGTTGAGTATCTGGCGGTGCAGCAACGGGTTGAAAAAGTCAAAGCGCCCATTTTGTGTCTGGTCGGACCGCCGGGTGTTGGCAAGACCTCACTGGGGCAGTCCATTGCCAAGGCGACCGGGCGCAAGTATGTGCGGGTGGCCTTGGGCGGCATGCGCGACGAGGCAGAAATTCGCGGTCACCGTCGCACCTATATCGGCGCCATGCCGGGCAAAGTGCTGCAGAGCCTGGCAAAGGTTGGCACGCGCAACCCACTGTTTTTGCTGGACGAGATTGACAAGCTGGGCACCGACTTTCGCGGTGATCCATCAAGCGCCTTGTTGGAGGTGCTGGACCCGGAGCAAAACCACAAGTTTGGTGACCATTACGTCGAGGTTGATTTTGATTTGAGCGACGTCATGTTCGTGGCCACATCCAACTCCATGAATATTCCGTCGGCCTTGCTCGACCGCATGGAAGTGATTCGCCTGTCTGGGTATACCGAAGACGAAAAGACCAACATTGCCCTCAAATACCTGTTGCCCAAGCAGCTCAAGAACAATGGTGTCAAGGAAGAAGAGTTGTTGGTTGGCGAAGATGCCGTGCGTGACATTGTTCGCTACTACACCCGCGAAGCTGGTGTACGTTCGCTGGAACGTGAGCTGTCGAAAATCTGCCGCAAGGTGGTGAAGGGCCTGCTGCTCAAACAAATGGTGCCGCAAGTCAAGGTGAATGCCGACAATCTCAATGATTTTCTGGGCGTTCGCAAGTACGACTATGGTCGGGCTGAGCAAAAGAATCAAGTCGGCCAGGTGGTGGGCTTGGCTTGGACCGAGGTCGGCGGCGATTTGCTGACGATCGAGGCTGCCATGATGCCCGGTAAGGGCGTCATCACGCGCACGGGTTCACTGGGCGACGTGATGAAGGAATCGGTTGAGGCCGCGCGCACGGTGGTGCGCAGCCGCTCGCGCCGATTGGGTATCAAGGACGAGTTTTTCGAAAAGAAAGACATCCATATTCATGTGCCTGATGGCGCCACGCCCAAGGACGGCCCGAGTGCTGGTGCGGCGATGACGACAGCCTTTGTTTCTGCCATGACGGGTATTCCCGTGCGTGGTGATGTGGCCATGACGGGCGAAATAACCTTGCGCGGGGAAGTGACGGCCATTGGTGGATTGAAAGAAAAGTTACTGGCCGCTTTGCGAGGGGGAATCAAGACGGTATTGATTCCCGAGGACAACGCTAAAGACCTGCAGGATATTCCCGAGAACGTAAAAAACGGTCTTGAGATTGTGCCGGTGCGCTGGATCGACAAGGTGCTGGAAGTGGCATTGGAAAGAATGCCGACGCCCTTGTCTGATGAAGACCTGGTGGTAGCTGTTGCTGCACAAGTTGTGGCGCCTGCGCCAGACTCGGGCGTGTCTGTCAAACATTGATATTTGAGCGAAATTTTTTCTTGTTTTCAAAAGCAATGAAAAATTACGCTATAATTCGAGGCTTGAAACGCGGGAATAGCTCAGTTGGTAGAGCGCAACCTTGCCAAGGTTGAGGTCGAGAGTTCGAGTCTCTTTTCCCGCTCCAAATTGCAACAAAAAGGGGAAGCTGATGCTTCCCTTTTTTGTAAGGAAAATTTGGCGCGATAGCAAATCGGTTATGCAACGGATTGCAAATCCGTCTAGCCCAGTTCGACTCTGGGTCGCGCCTCCACTTCCAGCCCATGCCCGAGTGGTGAAATAGGTAGACACATCGGACTTAAAATCCGCCGCTTCGTGAATAACGGGCGTACCGGTTCGATTCCGGTCTCGGGCACCAATACTCAATAGTTATTCAAATGTCTGCTTTCTACCATGCAGGCGGGATCAGAGCGACAAGAGCGCATGTTTAAAAACCACCGTATGCGCGAACGCACGTACGGTGGTTTTTGTTTGGGGCGACGGATTTACTCCGTCCCCTACCTGATGCCCTAAAGGTTGTCAGTGAAGCTGCGCAGCTTGTCCGAACGCGAGGGGTGCTTGAGTTTGCGCAGTGCCTTGGCTTCAATCTGGCGGATGCGTTCGCGGGTCACATCGAACTGCTTGCCGACCTCTTCGAGCGTGTGATCGCTGGTCATCTCAATGCCGAAGCGCATGCGCAGCACCTTGGCCTCGCGCGGTGTCAGACTGTCCAGAATGTCTTTGACGACATCGCGCAGACCAGCTTGCATGGCGGCTTCCATCGGCGCGGTATTGGCCGCGTCTTCAATGAAGTCGCCCAAATGAGAATCGTCATCGTCACCGATGGGTGTCTCCATCGAGATCGGTTCTTTGGCGATCTTCATGATCTTGCGAATCTTGTCTTCCGGGATTTCCATGCGCTCAGCCAAGACACTGGCGTCAGGCTCGTAGCCGAACTCTTGCAAGTGCTGTCGGCTGATGCGGTTCATCTTGTTGATGGTTTCGATCATGTGCACCGGGATGCGGATGGTGCGGGCCTGGTCAGCGATCGAGCGCGTGATCGCCTGACGAATCCACCAAGTGGCGTAGGTCGAGAACTTGTAGCCGCGACGGTATTCAAATTTGTCGACTGCCTTCATCAAGCCGATGTTGCCTTCCTGGATCAAGTCCAGAAACTGCAGGCCGCGGTTGGTGTACTTTTTGGCGATGGAAATCACCAGCCGCAAGTTGGCCTCGATCATTTCCTTCTTGGCAGCGCGCGATGAGTACTCGCCTTCATTCATGCGCTTGTTGATGTCCTTGAGTTGGTCCAGCGGCACCACGACCTTCGACTGCAGGTCGGTCAACTTCTGCTGCAGGTCCTGCACCGGCGGAATGTTGCGGGCCATGATGGCACCCCAGTGCTTGCCGGAGGCTGCCTGTTTCTCGATCCATTTCAAATTCAACAGTTGGCTGGGAACCTTGTTGCCATGCTTGTCACGGCCGCTGAAATCGGCGATGAAGTTTTCTTGCGGGTAGCCACATTTGTCAACGATGATCCGGCGCAGTTCGCGCTCTTTTTTGCGCACATCGTCCACTTGAGAGCGAACCAGGTCACACAGCTTTTCAATGGTTTTGGCCGTGAAGCGGATCGACATCAGCTCTTCAGACAGGGCTTTTTGTGTCTTGATGTAGGTCGGTGTGCCGTAGCCTTCCTTGTTGTAAGTCGTGTGGATTTTCTCAAACAGCTCACGCAGTTTGTCGAAGCGGCTCAGTGCTTCATTTTTGAGTTCTTCCAGTTTTTTTGTCAATGCCTTGGAGCCACCTTTGCCGTCGTCATCGTCGGCCG
>DATCIC010000384.1:0-2426 GCA_036508025.1 Rhodoferax sp.
CGTCACCGAGTTTCAGGTGTTCCAGGTCTCGTCGACCGAAGCGCTGTTTGTGGGCCACCGCCGGGTGGACCAGTATTGCCAGGGCGGCGTCGGTGACGACGAACAACTGCCCTCGGTCGTGCGCGCCATCAACGATTGCCATGCGGTGCTGGTGGCCAAGATCGGCGCCTGCCCGAAGGACGATCTGATCGCAGCTGGCATCGAACCGGTCGATCAGTATGTCGGTGAGTTCATCGAAAAAGCTGCGCTGGACTGGTTCAACGACTACCGTGCCCGCATCGCCAGCGGCGCGATTGCGCACCAGCACCGCGGCGACGCGCAAATCCGCCAGGGCGCCTACACCAACCTGGCCAGCGGCATCGCCCTGGCTGCCTGAATTTCCTTCACCCCTCAACCTTACTGGAGAGCCACCATGCCCATGAAGATCATTGCATCCACCTGCACCGCCTGCTCTGCCTGCGAGCCGGAATGCCCGAACGTCGCCATTCGCGAGAAGAACGGCACTTACGTCATTGACGTCAAAAAGTGCACCGACTGCGAGGGTCACTTTGATGAGCCTCAGTGCGTTGCGGTCTGTCCGGTGGACGGCTGCATCATCAAAGTCTGAACCCACTCAACAGGACTTTCAACATCATGTTGCCTAACGTCACTATCACCCCCGCTGCGGCGAAGTTCATCAACCGCATCGTGCGTTTCTCCGGCCTGGCCGCTGGCGCCGGCTTGCGCCTGGCCGTGACCCCGGGCGGCTGCTCGGGCTACTCGTCCGAGTTCAGCGCCGAGGCCGCCCCTCAGGCGGGCGAGCAGTTGCTGGAGGTCGGTGGCGTGCGCCTGTTCCTGGGCGCCGAGAGCCGCTTGATGCTCCAGGGCATCACGATTGACTTCACCGAAACCGCCACCCAGTCCGGCCTGTCCTTCATCGACCCGAACAAGGAAGCCTGCGGCTGCAGCAGTGCCGAGACCGCACCCAAGGTCGGCGTGACCAAAATCGAAATCAGTGCCATTGGGCGTGGCCGTCCGGCGGCGCCCATCCTGGCCTCCTGACCCGCGCAGGCATCACCATGGATGCGATCAGCCCCGGCTTTGACGACGACTGGTCGGCGTTTGCCGACAGCGCCCTCGGCGGGGGCTTGAGCCCGCAGGTGGAGGCGTTGATACAGCAAGCTGGGCTGTTGCGTGATCGTCCACTGGAGGCACTGCCCTTGCTGCAGCAGGCCCGCGCGGCCGCCCCCAGCCACCCGTCACCGTTGATCGCGCTCTATCGCTTTTACTTTTATGGTCACCAATTGGCCGAGGCACGCGCCGTTGCCGAAGACGCTTTGGCGATTGCACGCACGGCATTGGGCCCCAACTTTGGCGATGAAGCACCCAGCGACGATGCGGCACGGCACGACGCGGCGGTGCGCTTCTATCTTTTCACGCTCAAAGGTCTGGCTTATTTGAACCTGCGCCTGGGCGAGCTGGACGAGGCGCGCCTGATGCTGGGCGAGTTACGTCGCCTGGACCCGCAGGACCGTGTCGGCGGCGCCTTGCTGTCGCACGTCCTGGTCCGCCGCGAGAAGGGCGATGACACCGAAACAGGGACGGCCTACCCGGTACGCGGCTGGAGCGGCGCCGGGCCGCGCGCATGATGAACGCCGCCATCATGACCACCGCCCCGGTCGTGGCGCATCAGCGCGCCCCGGCCGGCGACATTGGGTCGCAGCACTGGCAGGGTGGGCCGATCAACTGCGGCGTCTGCTGCTATGCCCATCTGCGTGCGCTGCCCGGCGAGCAAGGTTGCGAGCCGGGGCATGCCTGCATGCAGGATGTGTATGCACGCCGAATTGACCGATTTTTTCGCTGGCATCCGGCACGCGGTGATGAGCAGCTGACGCATGCCTATTTCGAGGTACGGGCCATCGCCGCGCGCCACGCCAGCGTGTTCCGCCTGAGCACCTTGATTGACGACCCCGACGAGACGGTGCGTCTGCAGATCGCGCTGCGTCTGCCGCTGGCGCAACTGCTGCGGCTGGCCAAGGACACGCACCGCGAGGTGCGCATCCGTGTCGCACAGCGCCTCGCGCCCATCGCACTGGCAGCGCTGCGCGATGACCCGGATTACGGCGTGCGTGAGCTGGTCGCGCTGCGTCTGCCGCTGGCCATTCTGCCGACCATGGCATCCGACTGCGACCGGGCCGTGCGCATGCGTGTGGCCCAGCGCCTGGAGATGCCCGCGCTCTTGCGCATGGCGGACGACAGCGCGCCGGAAGTGCGCCGCATTGTGGCCGAGCGCCTGCCCGCGCCGCTGCTGTCGCGCCTGGCCTGTGACGCCGACTGGCGCGTGCGCTGGGAAGTCGCGCAACGCGCCGATGCGGCCACGCTGGCGACCCTGCGCGATGACGAGGATGAGGAAGTGCGCCAAGCTGTGCGTGAACGGCAGGCGCGTG
>DATCIC010000385.1:0-3902 GCA_036508025.1 Rhodoferax sp.
ACCGCCACGGGCGAGTCGGATGACGACCATGATTTATCCTTTGGGAGACGGAGTTTGACATCCATCGTTTGATTCAGTATCTAATTCAGCGCTTGAGACACGCGACATAGCCACCCGGCCAGCGGCACACTGAATAGCCGCACATTATAACGTTCCAATTCCTATGACACTTATTCGCCCCAGCCAAATTGAAGACATCCCGGCCATCGCCGCCATTTATGCCCACCATGTGCGCCGCGGCACCGGCACCTTTGAGATTGATCCCCCCTCACCAAACGACATGGCGCAGCGCCGCGCTGACGTCCTGGCCAAAGGTTTGCCGTATCTGGTTGCGGTAAAAGGCGATCAGGTGCTGGGTTTTGCCTACTGCAACTGGTTCAAGCCACGCCCGGCTTTTCGATTCTCGGCCGAGGACTCGATCTACCTGGCCGATGAAGCCATGGGGCAGGGCCTGGGACGCGCGTTACTGGCAGAACTGATGACGCAGGCCGAAAAAGCGGGCGTCCGAAAATTGATCGCAGTCATCGGCGATTCCGCCAACCACGGCTCCATCGGCGTGCACCGGTCTGCCGGGTTTTCCATGGTTGGTGTGCTCAAATCATGCGGCTGGAAATTTGACCAATGGCTGGATGTGGTCATGATGGACAAAGCCCTGGGCCTGGGCGCTACCCGCGCGCCGCAACCATAATCAGCCCTCATGAAAAACAAAACTATGGCCGCCTGGCTGGCCTTTATCGGTGGCCCCTTGGGCCTGCACCGCTTCTATTTGCATGGCAAGGGCGACTTGCTGGGCTGGCTGCTGCCGGTGCCCACGGCACTGGGCCTGTACGGCCTGGAGCGCGTGCAGCAAAATGGTCTGGACGACCTCTGGAGCTGGGTCTTGATCCCGTTGCTGGGTTTCACCATGGCCGGTTGCGCCTTGAACGCCATCGTCTATGGTTTGATGACGCCCGAGAAGTGGAACGTCCGGTTCAACCCGTCAGCATCAAAGGATGCTGCACCTGGGCGCACCAACTGGTTCACCATTGGCGCCATCAGCTTGGCGCTGCTGGTGGGCACCACAGCGTTGATGAGCAGCTTGGTGTTCAGCTTTCAGCGCTATTTCGAATACCAAATCGAGGAAGCACGCAAGATTTCTCAGTAAAGTCGCTGGCCAACCGTCTCAAAAATGCGTGCCACCAGAGACCGTTTTCCAAGGCGTCAAAACAACTGCAGGCTAAGCCAATAAGCTAGCGCAGCCACCAATGCCGTGGCTGGAATTGTGAGAATCCAGGCCCAGATGATGTTGCCGGCCACACCCCAACGCACCGCGCTGGCGCGCTGCGTGGCGCCGACACCCACGATGGCGCCGGTAATGGTGTGCGTGGTCGACACCGGAATGCCCAGAATGGTTGCCATGAAAAGGGTGATGGCCCCGCCGGTTTCAGCACAAAACCCATGCACCGGTTTGAGCTTGGTGAGCCTTTGCCCCATGGTTTTGACGATGCGCCAGCCGCCAAACATGGTGCCCATGGCGATCGCTGAATAGCAAGTCAACACCACCCAGGTTGGTGGTGATTTGTCTGCGACTGCTGTGTAGCCCGTGGCGATCAACAGCATCCAGACAATGCCGATGGTTTTCTGCGCATCATTGCCACCGTGGCCCAGACTGTAAGCACCGGCCGACACCAGTTGCAGGCGACGAAACCAGCGATCAACACGACTCGGGGTACTCAGGCGAAAAGTCCAGGACACCGTGATCAGCATGAGCGACCCGAGCAGGAACCCCATCAAGGGCGACACGAATATGAAGAGCACGGTTTTCATCACACTGGAAAACACCAAAGATGAAGCCCCGGCTTTGACCATGACGGCACCCACAATGCCACCGATCAGCGCATGGGACGAGCTGCTGGGAATGCCGAAATACCAGGTAATGAAATTCCAGCTGATGGCCCCGACGAGTGCGCCAAAGACAATATGCACGTCCACCACGCCCGGCTGAACCAGCCCCTTGCCGATTGTGGCGGCAACGCTGAATTGAAAAATAAAAATCGCGACAAAATTGAAAAACGCTGCAAAAAGCACCGCCTGGCCCGGTTTGAGCACCCCGGTCGAGACCACCGTCGCAATCGAATTGGCGGCGTCGTGAAAGCCGTTCAAGAAATCAAACACCACGGCCAATACCACCAACAATATCACCACCCACAGACCCACCTGAACGGATGCCATGACGGATCGGCCTCAGGAATTCTCGAGGACGATGCCCTCGATGACATTAGCGACGTCTTCGCATTTGTCAGTGATGGTTTCCAGTAATTCGTAGATTGCCTTGAGCTTGATCAATTCCCGCACGTCTGGCTCTTCCCGAAAGAGCTTGCTCATGGCACTGCGCATGATGCGGTCAGCGTCCGACTCCAGCTGGTCAATCTCCTCGCAGGTTTTCAGGGCCGCTTCGGCCGTAGCAGGATCGGCAATTTTTGCCAGCATCTTGACGGCGTCGCGCACCCGTTCGCAGCATTTCACGCTGACATCGGTCAGGCGCACGATATCCTCATTCATATGGTGCACGTCATACAGCGCCATGGTTTCGGCCGAGTCTTGGATCAGGTCAGCGATATCGTCCATGGTGTTGATCAAACAATGAATTTGCTCGCGATCAATCGGCGTGATAAACGTCTTGTGAATGCCTTTATTGACTTCATGCGTCACCCGGTCGGCCGCGCGCTCCGCGATATCAACGTCCTGATTGAATTTTTGGCGCAAGTGCGGGTCACTGTAATTGGCCACCAATTTGGAAAACGCGTAGGCCGCCTCCACGATTCGGTCAGCATGCTGGTTAAACATTTCAAAAAAATTGCCTTCGCGCGGCAACAACTTGGCAAACAGCATCGCTTACTCCAGGGGAAAAATATCAGTCAGATGACGTTTCGACGACAGGCGAGAGTTTAACCGCCGCCCTGTCGTCTTCTCCTAGGGTAATGTTCCCCGGGTTTTTCGTTTCCAGAAATAGCCCAGCAATGGCTTGACGCTGATGCCGTGCAGAAGAATGGACAGCGTCACCACAATCAGCGTCGGTTGGATCAATTGCAAAGCCAGCGGTTCGGGCAACCCATGTTGTATCGCATACATTAAATAATAGAGTGACCCAATGCCGCGCACACCGAACCAACCTGCCATGGCGCGTATCCGCCAGCTGGTGCGCGTGCCCAACAGGCCAAAAATAACACTGATCGGGCGGGCCACCAGAAACAAAAACAGGGCCAAACCAACCGCTGCCCAACTCCACGAGTTCAAAAACAAGGTGCCACCGACCAGCAGAACCAGCACCACTTCCGACAACCGTTCCAGATGTTCCTTGAATACCAGTGACCCTTCGCTCACCGTTGGCAGAGGTTCCGGATCGGGGCTTGCCACGCTAACTTCAATGGCCTTCGCACCTCGGGCATTCGGAACCTGACACTCATCCGTGCCTTGCCGCGTTGCTTTGGCCAGCTTCAGCTCAGTCTGACGCAGCGCGACAGCCGCAAAAAAAACTGCCAGAAAACCCCAAGCGTTCAGCATCACAGACAAGCCATAAACGACGCCAATCAGCCCGAGGCCGAGGAAGTCATCCATCAACTCATGTTGATGCGGCGCACGACGCAGTTTCCAGCCCAGGCGCGCCAGCGCCACCCCCGCGACGACGCCAATCGCAATGCCACCTGCTATAGCCCACAGCACATCGACCACGACCCAGCGCAGGTTGAAGTCGCCGAGTTCATGCAGCCCCAGCATGCCCAGCCCCAGCATCACAAAGGGGAACGCGCTGCCGTCGTTCATGCCCGCCCGGCAGGTCAAAGTGAAGCGCAGCTGATCCCGGTCGCCGGGGTGGCGGCTTTGCACATCGGTGGCCAGCACCGGATCGGTCGGTGCCACGATCG